>CAYPSP010000071.1:0-6387 GCA_964413335.1 uncultured Dehalococcoidales bacterium | reverse complement strand
GGTAGTTTCCATAGGCTTACTCAGTGGCCCGGCTATTGGTGGTATTTTACTTGATACACTTGGCTGGCGTTCAATATTTTTCCTTAGATTACCGATCTCGATTCTTGGGGCAGTGATGGCTTTTATCTTCCTTAAGAAAGAAGCACTACCGGAACGGAGAGGGCGATTTGACCTTATTGGAGCAGGGATTTTATTGCTTGCGATTCCCTCTCTTCTCCTTGTGCTGAATCGTGGGCAAAGCTTGGGGTGGACTTCACCGGTGGTAATAGGAATGGGAATCGGCGGTTTGTTATTGCTGTGTTTATTCATAGTAGTGGAGAGACGAGCAGTTCAGCCAGTGCTTGAATTTGGACTTTTTTCAAGTCGTCTGATCACTGCTGCCAGTGGCAGTAGTGTTCTTCTCTATATGTCTACCGCGGCGGTTGATTTCACAATGCCCTTCTATCTGATTCAAAGCCTTTCTCTTCCAACCTCCGAGGCGGGATTACTGCTGGTTACCGTTCCTGCCGTACGCATGGTGGTTTCTCCCTTCAGTGGGAGGTTCTCTGATAGGTGGGGGACCCGTTTGCTATGTGGCTTGGGCCTAATATTGATTGCTGCAGGTATGTTCTTACTCAGGAGGCTCGATATTGATAGTCTGGTAACAGAAATAATACCGGTACTGGCAATAATTGGATTAGGAATGGGGCTTTTTACCATTCCTAATACTAGTGCTATTATGGGAGCTGTCTCACAGGAGAGACTTGGTACGGCTGCTGCCATGGTTGGCTTGCTTCGTCAACTTGGCATGTCAATCGGGCTTGCAATAGCTGGCAGCCTGTTTGCCTCCAGCAGCCTTTCCCATGCTGTGGGGCTCGCATACCAGGGATTGTCGGAAGAAACAATATTAAGTATATCTATAACAAATGGTATGCGGGATACTATACTAGTGGCAATGACTTTTACTGCGATAGGCTTTATTGTTTCTGCACTACGTGGCAGAAAGGGGTAGCTATTTACCCTCTATGCTTTTGAATCAGCACAATGAGATAAATGGCCTATTTCAGCGGCCCGATAAATTCCACGGTAATATTATCAGGCCCTTTAATGTACCCTAGAACCCCCTGTGGGTTTTTAGAGTTTGGGGAAGGGCGAACAAATGGTTCGTCGCGGAACTTGATACCTTTTAGAGTGAGCTCTTCATATGTCTTCTGGATATCATCAACTCTAACAGCCACATGTGCTACTCCCGTATTCCAGGTATTTAAATCTAAAGTTGTCCCTTTAGGATACGTGTATTCCATAAGTTCAAGGACAACATTATCTGGTGTTAACACATTGCATAGTCTGTATCCGGCGCCTTGTACCCCAACAAGTTTTTCGGGGAAGCTACCTTTCCTTTCCACTATTGGATTTGCTTTTAATCCCAGTACGTCGCAGAAAAAGTGAATTGCTTCTTCCAGGTTGCTTACTGTGAAGCTAAAGTGATCCATGCCTGTTATCATATCTATCTCCTTAATTAAATAGAGTTCCTGTACTGTCAGTTTAATTCAGAGTAGCTTTTTGCTGGTAGCATAATAGAAATAACTAGAAGTGTGGTTTACAGAGAATTTCTCTGACCTTTAAGTCAAAAAAATCGTCGGAGTTAACAGGTTTCAATACAAGAGCGGTATCGGCTCCACGGCCGGTGCCGCCTATTGAGATGATATCCTCATCGGTGCGTACCAGTCCGGCATCAGCTGCCATGAGGGCAATTTCACAGGCCACCTTCATACCATGGCCGAAGATGCGCAGGGTGTTGGCTACATCTTCTCCCAGCAGGTACATATCGAATTTCTTGCGCATTGCCCTGCTCAATCCGGCGAAGGCATGTGCAGTGGTGAGTATTTGCCCGTCATGGGCCTCGACTTTTCGCCTGTTTTCCTCGGTGAACTCCTGGGTATTCGGCTTCTTATATCCTGCGGCGTGAGTTACTGCAATTACATTTATTCCAGTAAAGAATTTAGTAGCTTCTACTGCAGTTGCTCCTGTAGTAGATGCTACCAGTATGGTTTTAATTCCAAGTTCTGCGGCCCTGAGTTTTGCGATGGAAAATACTTCAACTGTGTTTTCTGTACCAGTATCGGGGAAATAGCTAATCTTTTCTTCTGCCATCGTTATATCACCTCCAGAGGTTTAATGAGTATACCACTCAGGGATTTTTACTGCACCTTGAGTCGGTTATATGCAAGTGAACTGCTGCAGTACTATAGAGTTCTCAGCAGGCAATGTCAATGGCTGGCTGTTTGCTAACTATCAGTCTGGTGATAGAATAATTATAGTTCGATAATGATGGTGGTGGTAGTTTTTATATGGAAAGGGAATAGTAATTGCAATGAATGATTACTCCGAGAGTTTTTATCAACATCATGCTCGGCGCTATGCAGAAGTCAGTAGCCAGTTTTTACAATCGGTATATGTGAAGTCTTCCCATCAACGGCTTAAGAACGATTGGGATTTACTAGAGCGTTTAAAGCAACTATCGCATGGTAAGCGTGGACTGGATGCTGGTTGTGGGGCTGGGGCTCGGGATGTTTATGCTCTCTGGTCTTGGGGATATGATATCAGGGGGATTGATGCGGTCTCAGAGAACATCAAGGTTGCCATCGAGAATCACCCTGAGATAGCTGACCGTGTTTCGGTAGCAGACCTGCGACGGCCACTGGAATTTCCCGACGCATCGTTTGACTTCGTCATATGCAACGCTGTTATCCAGCACATTGAACCAGATGTGGTTGAAAGCGTTACACTTCCTGAATTGGTGAGAGTAATAAAACCAGGAGGTATTCTGCAACTTATGTTTAAGAACGGAGCTGCTTTACGCACTGTTTTTGACAAAAATTATGGAGTTGAACGAACCTTTCAACTTTATGGTGAGCATAAAGTACTATCCTTATTGGAGCAGTATAGCATGGTGCTAATTAAAACAAGGTCGCCAGATGATTTAGGGGGGATCATGTATTTCACCGATACCAAGCAAGTAGAGCACTGCGTATTCTTTGTTCGTAAGAAGTAGGGATGATGTATATGTTGCGGAACATAAACCACTGGTAAAAAGACCACTGGTCGTGTGCTTCTTCACTATTATTATAATGGAGGATGACTATGGAATATCATGATTTGCTGGAATTAGCCAGAAAAAGGAGGAGTTGTCGCAGGTTCAAGGATGATTCTGTGTCAACGGAAGTAATAGATAAAATACTTGACGTGGCAAGGCATTCGCCGTCCGCAGCAAACAGCCAGCCATGGGAGTTCGTGGTGGTTACAGATTTCATTATGAAGAGAGCAATATCGAAAGAGATTGTTTCTGTTTATAATGAAGCGAAGGAAAGGGATACTACCTTCAATTTCAAGGTGGCGGTTCAATCTCAACTGTTTAGCGCACCTGTTTTAATCGTTGTCTGTGGCGATCGGCGATTAATGCAGGCGTATCCTGCTCTACTTAGAGGGAGGGAGCTGCTACGACAAAGTCTGGCTATCTGTGCTTATTCCATACAACTGGCTGCGGCCAGCTTTGGGCTAGCCACCGCCTGGGCAACAATTCAATGGGGGCCGCCTGAGATAGCAGTGAAGAGGTTGCTTGCTATTCCTGAGTCATTTACGGTTGATCACATTATACCTATTGGATATCCTGATGAGACTAAGGAAAAACGAACACGAGCCCTTATTCAGGTGAGAGAGAGGGCTCCCTTTCGCAGGGAGCTACGAGACATTGTTCATCACAAGCGTTATGATATAACGAAATACAGGTCGGATAAGGAGATTAATGAATTCATCTGGAGCAAAACTGTTACTCATATTCGCTCTGGTTAATCAGTGAAACTAAGTGTTCTTCCTTAGCTCGTATTTCTGCTGGACAACGATCTTCGTCCAGTTATGATGAATAGTATCTCCTGTCTTTTTAAATCCAAAGCTCTGGTACAGGTGAATTGCTGCCTCCAGATTGTTAATGGTCCAAAGGTAGATTGTTTCATATCCACACCTATTACAGAATTGGAGTGCTTCGGAAAGTAGCTGGCGACCTAGTCCGATGCCTCGGAAATCAGGGTGAGTGATGAACCAGCGGAGTTGTGCAAGTGAATCTGAGCGGCCGAAAACAGCAATGCAACCGATGAACCTTCCCTTCGCCTCAGCCAGCCATATCCTGCTACGGTCTGGATTGAACGTTTCTACAAATTCGGCGATGCCGGCAGCGACGTAACCCTCGAATTCCAGGCCAAAACCGTATTCGTGGGCGTAAACCACTCCGTGAAGATGGGTGATGTCACCGATGTCACCTGGTTGAAAATCTGTACGGATTATCCATTTTTGCCGTGTTACTGCTGGCCTGTTTCCAACCACAGAGCGTTTCTTAGGATGGTTTGTTATTTGAAATTCTCCTCTGCATTATCATTGTTGCGTTGTAAACTCCAAGCGGAATTTTCACCATGTATTCTTTTACCGCTCTTTTAGCAGTCTGCCTGTCCATGTTCCGGGTTGCCATCATGAAGTTCTACCATACCCTGGAACCTCCCTTCGTTACTCTTGAGGTTACCATCGGGATTTGAACAATTAATGCTACTAATATTCGAGAGGTTACTTCCACGCCCAATAATTTAGTATAGCATGCTGTTAAATGATAAACTATATCTGTAGTACTAATTAATAAGAGGGCAAGCAAATGAAAAGATTACAAGCACTTTTTAATCCAAGAAGCGTAGTGATGATTGGAGCTACTGACAAGGAAGAATCAGTAGGAAAAACAATCCTGGAAAATTTGTTATTAGCCAAAGATAAAATAAAAATATATGCGGTTAATCCCCGTCGTGAAAAAGTGCTTGATATAAAATGTTACCCTAAAATCACTGCCCTTCCTGAAATTCCAGATCTTGCCTTAATTGTCACTCCTGCCAGTACCGTACCAGATATTGTCGAAGAAATTGGAAAAGCAGGAGTGAAATCGGCAATCATTATTTCTGCTGGCTTTAAAGAGGTGGGTAATGAAGGGGTTAAGCTGGAAAGTAGAATTTCGGCATCATCCATAAAGTATGGTATGCGCATTCTCGGTCCTAATTGTATGGGAACTATTAGGCCTATTAACAATATAAATACAACGTTTACTAAGAGAATGCCTAAAGCAGGTCATGTGGCTTTTCTATCACAAAGTGGAGCATTGGGTTCTGCTGTATTAGATTGGGCAATTAGTAAGAATATTGGATTTAGTGCATTTGTTTCACTGGGTTCCATGCTTGACGTAGATTTTGGAGATTTAATTGATTACTTTGGGGAAGATGCAGAAACAAGAAGTATAATAATATATTTAGAATCAATATCAAATGCGAGGAAATTTATTAGCTCCACACGAGGATTTGCGAGAGCAAAACCTATCATAGTTATAAAGCCAGGAAAATTCAAGGAAAGTGCCGAAGCAGCGAGATCACATACCGGTTCTATGGTCGGAGAGGATCTTCATGTTCAGGCAGCTTTTTCAAGGGCCGGTGTTGTACGAGTTGATGAGATTGCAGATTTGTTTAATTGTGCCTCGATACTAAATAGTACTAATCTCCCTAAAGGTCCCAATTTGGCTATAATTACTAATGCTGGTGGACCAGCAGTACTGGCTACAGATGCATTGATTAGCAGAGGTGGCAAACTTGCTCAACTAAGCCATGAAACAATTTCAACACTTAGTTCATTTTTACCTAATTGCTGGAGTAAATCAAACCCGATAGATATTCTTGGGGATGCAGATGAACAAAGGTATACCAAAACAGTTATGGCAGCTACTAAAGATACTGGGGTTGATGCTGTTCTCATTATATACACACCACAAGGCGGAAGCAAGCCGCTAGATATATCCAAAGCAATTATTGCACAAGCAAAAAAGATTAAAAAACCTATACTGACTGCCTTTATGGGAGATCAACAAGTATCTGAGTCCAGGGAACTATTCTATGAAAATAAAATACCTACCTATGCTTTTCCTGAGGAAGCAATTAAAACATACTTGTATATGTATCAGTATTCGAAGAATCTTAAAATGCTATATGAGACACCGGAAGATATTCCTTTGAATATTGAATCACCTAAGAACTACCTCAAGGCTATGATTCGTAGGTCTGTTGAAAAACAGAATTATTTATTAAACGAACAGGATTCGAAGAAATTTCTTGCAACATACGAGATACCTTGTACAAATGCTTACTTTGTAAAAGGACCTAAAGATGCAGCGTCAATAGCAGCTGATATTGGTTATCCTGTTGTAATGAAAATATTCTCTCCTGATATTTCCCACAAGACCGACAGCGGAGGGGTAGAGCTTAATATAAAAAACTCTGAAGAAGTGAAAAGTGCCTTTGGTAGAACAATTGAGCGTGTAAATAAAAATAA
>CAYPSP010000070.1:0-6417 GCA_964413335.1 uncultured Dehalococcoidales bacterium | reverse complement strand
CCCCTGGTGCGACTCGAACGCACGACACGCGGTTTAGGAAACCGCTGCTCTATCCACCTGAGCTACAGGGGCATGGTGGAGATAGGGGGATTCGAACCCCCAACCTCTGCATTGCGAACGCAGCGCTCTCCCAACTGAGCTATATCCCCTCAACCTAATCCTAACAAGGCATTTAAGTCAGGTCAAGTTTGCCTTTTTTAAATACTTATTTTGTCAAAGATAACCCTAGAACTAGACCTTTATCCTTTTCAGCCGCAGTGCAGCGGCATCCACCGCAAGCGTCATGCAATCGAACGTCGGGGCGGCAGGAGGAGCATAACAAGTCTCCAGCTGCAGGAAATCTTTAACGGTCATCCCTCGCAGAATAGCAACTGCAAAGACATTAACCCGCTGATGCGCTTCCTGTTCTCCTACAATCTGTGCCGCCATAATTTTCCCGTCCTCAGGATTAACCATGACTTTCACATTAAGCTCTTTCCCTCCGGGGTAGTATGGAGGCACTGTAGACCCTTTAGCTTTGCCCAACACAGGGGTAATTCCCGCCTTCTTCAGTTCTTTCATTGTAGGACCCACTGCTGCCACTTGCATATTAAACAGCTCTGTCGTCCTATTATTCAGGATACCTCGAGGCATTTCTTCGTCTCCCCCAACAGCATTGACGCTGGCAACTCTACCCTGTTTCACTCCAATACTTCCCAACCCTATTAAACATGGCTTCCCTGTAACCAGGTCCGGATACTCGGTACAATCCCCCGCTGCATATATATCCTTAACAGATGTTTGCCCTTTCTCATCAATTACTATACCCCCGGTAGAACCAATTTTACATCCAGCCTTTTCTGCCATCTCAGTACGTGCCGTACTTCCCGCCGATATTATCAACAGGTCCATCGGATAATCTGTTTCTTCTCCCGTATCCAGGTTTTTAAGAACCACGTACTCCATCTTATCACTGCCCTTGATTTCAGAGACGGTGACTCTCGGGAGAAATTTTATGCCCTCCAGCTCTGCATTCTTCTGTACAATGCCCGCCATATCTTCGTCTATCATCCCGGTAAGCATGTGTGTTCTGAGCCTTACATAAGTATCCATGCCCATACGCGCCAGTGCTTCCGCCATCTCCATTCCAACCAGTCCAGACCCAGCAATCATCCCTCTCTTGCTTTTCTTGGCCCAGGCCATAATCTGTTTCGCGTCATTCATATCGCGAAGAGTGAATACCCCTTTCTTCAATCTACCCTCTGAACTAAACGCTCCTTTTATTTCGGGTACCCATGACCTAGCTCCTGTAGCAATAATAAGAGCGTCGTATTCATGTACCCGTTCATCACCACCCTGCAAAGACCGGGATTTCACTATTTTCTTCTCTGTATCGATGGCATATACATCCCTTTCAAGTTGCAAATCAATCTTAAATCGCTGAAACCAGGCAGGGGAAAACTCAATCAATTCCTCGAAATTAGGAATGATACCCCCAAACACATAGGGCAATCCACATTTAGAATATTCACTATAGTGTTCATCGCCCAGTATCGTTATCTCGGCCTTCATATTTGCCTTCCGGGCAAACTGTGCTGCCGTTGAGCCTGCAGCTCCACTCCCAATAATCAACAGCTTCATATAGCATTCCCTCCTTTAATCTCCGCAATATTATTTTCGTATCAGTAAAGTTTAGCAAATTCTGCTACTATAATTAAGTATATTCCAGGAAGCTGCTTGCGTTAATCGCTGCTACATAGTATATTCTGTAACTTAATAGTTAGCTGAAGGAGAAGTAGCAAGATGCCACCATATGCCTTTTTCGAAAAACAATTTATGCCTTTAGAAAACGCCAAGATAGGAATCTTAACCCATGCCCTGCACTATGGCACCGCCTGTTTTGAAGGTATTCGTGGCAACTGGAACAGCGAACAGAATAGAATCTGTATCTTCCGTATCCAAGATCACTATAAGCGCCTGCTTAATGGTTGCCGCCTGCTAAAAATTGAGCTGCCTTATTCAATTGACGATTTATGCCAGTTGACCATAGAGTTATTAAATAAGAGCGGCTTCAACGAAGATGTATATATACGGCCCCTCGCCTATAAAAGTTCTCAGGCTATAGGGGTTCGCCTCCATGGATTGGAGAATGAACTGCTTATCATTGTAACTACCCTGGGGTCTTACCTGGGCAAAGACAGGGTTCGTTGCTGCACGTCATCATGGCGACGGGTAGATGACACCATGATTCCTGCTCGAGGGAAAATCAGCGGCATATATGTCAATAGTGCCCTGGCTAAAACCGAAGCAGAGGAGAATGGTTTTGATGAGGCTATATTGCTCAGCTCCGATGGGCATGTCTCTGAAGGAAGTGGCGAGAATATATTCGCGGTTATTGACGGCACGCTTATAACCCCACCATCGCCAGACAATATCCTTATTGGTATCACCAGAAATAGTGTCATAGAATTAGCGAAGAGTGAACTGGGGATAGACACTATAGAGCGAAGTATCGACAGAAGTGAATTATATCTTGCGGACGAGTGTTTCTTCACTGGTACAGCAGCACATATTGCTCCAATAATAGAGATTGACAACCGTATTATAGGCACTGGCGATATAGGTAAGATTACCGGAGATCTACAGAAACTATATAATAAACTGATAACAGGAAATAATCCCAAATATAACAAATGGTATACCTTCGCTTCTCCTTAGAATTCCTGCTGTAACAATCCATAGTAAAATGGCACCACTGGGTTATCCATAAAGTTCTCTCAACTGTAATTTAAGGGTTATTACACTTCCATTATCCGACAACAGTCAGCGAGGCAAATATGCATTTTCCGCCACACTGCTGCTATACTTCCAGCAAAATAGATAGCGAAAAAGGGAAGCCCTGAAATAAACATGATTACTATTATTGACTACGGTGCCGGAAATTTACGTAGTGTATCCAACGCAATTACAAGCCTGGGATACAAGGCACGTATTAGCAGCGACCCCAGTGAAGTAATAAGGGCTCAAGCTGTCATCCTCCCCGGGGTTGGGGCCGCCGCAGACACGATGGCAAACCTGAACGAGAGGAGGCTGCTCGACCCAATCCGTAAGGTAATCGCTGCGGGAGCTCCCTTCTTAGGTGTCTGTATGGGATTGCAGGTCCTGTTTACTGAAACAGAAGAGGGGGGGCTTCATAAATGCCTGGATATCATTCCTGGTAGAGTAAGGAAGCTACCTTCAGGACTAAAAAACCCTCACATGGGATGGAATCAGGTACGGCAGCTTTACTCTCACCCCATATTTGATGGGATCCCAGACAATTCCTACTTTTATTTTGTTCATGGATATTATGCTGATCCTGATGACCGCGCTCTCATTGCAGGAGAAACCAAATATGGCATAACCTTATGTAGCATTCTTATCAGGGATAACCTGATAGCAACGCAGTTCCATCCAGAAAAAAGCGGGGAGCTAGGACTCAGGATGTATAATAACTTTATAAAAATAGCTGCGTCGAGATAACCAATCTAAACAAGAAAGGAAACCTTTACCAAATATGGACCATGCCCAGAATATGCTGACCAAAAGGATAATCCCCTGCCTGGATGTAAAAGATGGCAGGGTAGTAAAAGGCAGCAGTTTCAAAAACTTGCAAGACGCTGGTGACCCTGCGGTATTAGCACGCTTTTACTACGAAGAAGGTGCCGATGAACTTGTTTTGTTGGATATTAGTGCAACCCCCGAAGGCAGGGGCACCATGGTAGATGTAGTCGAACGCATTTCTGAAGATATCTTCATGCCTTTAACCGTAGGAGGGGGACTACGAAATATTAGCGACATTAGACCTCTCCTGCTGGCAGGCGCCGATAAGGTCTCTATTAACACCGCTGCGGTACTTAGCCCTTCCCTGATTAGCGCAAGCGCTGGTAAATTCGGCAGCCAATGCATTGTAGTAGCTATAGATGCCAAGCGGATAGAGAATAAAGAGCAACCTCACTGGGAGGTCTATACCCATAGTGGCACCCAAGCAACAGGAATAAATGCCCTTTCCTGGGCAAGACAGGTAACAACATTAGGAGCAGGGGAAATTCTGCTTACCAGCATAGATGCCGATGGACATCGCTCAGGATACGACCTTGAACTTACCCGCACCATTTCCGAGGCAGTAAGTATACCAGTCATAGCCAGTGGTGGTGCTGGCACCGCCGAAGACCTATATCAAGCCCTGGTCGCCGGAAAAGCAGATGCGGTCCTTGCTGCAAGTATATTCCATTACAAAAGTTTTTCTATACATCAGATAAAGAAATACCTGAGCCAGCGAGGATTAGAGATACGCATTGAAGCAAAGAGGTAGTTGAAAGGCAATATCAAAATCCATTACCACTTGAAACAAAGTATAAAATGATTCAAAATATACTTTACAAAAGAATATTTTGATACTCCAGCAGAGTAACCCTTTTGGTGCTTGCTATACGGATTAAACAAAGAGGTAGTATAAATGTTAGATAAGAACATAAAGAAAAGTAAAGAAAACATCCTGAAGCTAGTTAAAGAACAAAACGTTAGGTTTATCCGCCTATGGTTTACTGACATTCTTGGAACTCTTAAGAGCTTTGCTATGACGGCAGGGGAACTAGAAAGGGCCATAGAAGAAGGTATGGGCTTTGATGGTTCTTCAATTCAAGGGTTTGCCCGAATTGACGAGAGCGACATGATAGCCATGCCCGATCTGGATACATTTCTCCTGCTTCCACAGGGCCCTCAAGAACACTACCCAGAGGCAAGGATATTTTGTGATATCCAGAAGCCGGGGGGAGAAGCCTTCGAAGGAGACCCTCGATATGTCTTAAAGAGAAATTTAAAACGAGCTTCAGACATGGGATACACTTTCTATGTTGGGCCAGAACTGGAGTACTTCTATTTCAAAGATAAATATAGTACGGAGACACTTGATGATGGAGGATATTTTGACCTGACCTCTCTCAACACAGCTAACGACCTGAGTAGAGAAACTGTAATCACCCTGGAAAGTATGGGGATTGGTATTGACTATTCTCATCATGAGGTCGCCCCAAGTCAACACGAGATAGTTATGAGTTATACCGATGCTCTTACCATGGCTGATAACGTGATGACATATCGTTTAATTGTTAAAGAAGTCGCTCTCAATCATGGAGTATATGCTACATTTATGCCCAAACCTATCTTTGGCATCAATGGCAGCGGAATGCACGTGCATCAATCGCTATTCAAGGGTAAGTCCAATGCGTTCTTTGACAGGGAGGACAAGTATTTTCTCTCAACTATAGCGAAGCAGTACATAGCAGGGCTACTTAAACATGCACCCGAAATAACCCTCATCAACAATCAATGGATCAATTCCTATAAACGCCTTGTACCTGGTTATGAAGCTCCTGTTTATCTTTCCTGGGCACAACGCAATCGAGCAGATCTGATAAGAGTCCCTGGATACAAAACAGGCCAAGAAAGCGCCACCAGGGTTGAATTCCGCTCACCCGACCCTGCCTGCAATCCTTACCTCGCCTTCAGCGTTATGCTTGCTGCAGGGCTTGAAGGAATGGAAAAACAATACGACTTTATTGAACCAATAGAAGAAAATGTGTATGAGTTAAATAATCAGGAACGAAAGGAAAGGGGTATTGGGACCTTACCTGCCAGTCTCTGGGAAGCCATACAGCTAGCAGAGAACAGTGAACTTGTACGAAAAGCCTTGGGAGAACATGTGTTCAGTGCCCTTATTGAAGATAAAAAAATTGAATGGGATAATTACAGAACGCAGGTAACTAAATATGAACTGAAACACTACCTCCCTGTACTATAGAAAAACCAACTCACAGGGAGTTAGTTAGCTGCCTTAACTATATAATACCTGCAGGAGGGCCTTGAAATCTCTGATTTGTATTTGTTTATTCCAGCGGTTAATAGATATGATAAGAAAAACTGAAGGGGATAGTTAGATCCTTATCGTCAAGTTGTCCGAAATAATCTCAGTCAAAAAGGAACTTACTGATGCATGAGAGTTGTGCTGTTTTCGGAATATATACTCCAGAAGTTGATGTCAGCCGTATAATTTTCTTCGCCTTATTCAGTCTACAGCACCGTGGGCAGGAAAGCAGTGGCATTGCAGTAAGTAATGGTACTAATATAAAAAATTATACTGGGGCAGGGCTTGTTTCCCACGTATTTACCGAAGATGTAATCGCCAGCTTAAAGGGAGATATGGGTATTGGCCACAATAGATACTCAACAACAGGGGCAAGCACCGTTATCAATGCGCAGCCAGTGCTCATCAATTCGGCAGGCTTGGCACTGGCGCATAACGGCAACCTGGTTAATAGTAAAACTCTCCAAGAAGAGTTAAAGCAAAAGGGATACAGCTTTCACAGCTCTACTGATTCTGAGGTCATAGCCAACTTG
>CAYPSP010000069.1:0-6506 GCA_964413335.1 uncultured Dehalococcoidales bacterium | reverse complement strand
AGACTCGCAGCTATGTTAATAGCTTCAACATAATTATGAGGATTAGCAATCCCTTTTTCCGCAATATCAAATGCAGTTCCGTGCCCCACGCTGGTTATTGTATAAGGGATACCCGAATATATTAATACGTTCTCACCGAAATCCGCTGACTTAAATGCAATATTACCTTGATCGTGATACAGAAATACTATTCCCTGGAATTCATCACGTCTTGCATGAACCATCAGTGTATCTGCAGGAAATGGCCCTTTTGCATCAAGACCATTTTTTACAAGTATGCTAATGGCTGGTTCAATAACCCTCTTTTCTTCATCCCCTAATAAACCCCCTTCCCCTGCATGTGGGTTTAATGCGGCGATGGCTAACCTTGGTTTTTGTATACCAAAACGGTGCATCATAGAAAACAAGGAATTGGCAGTATTTACTATCATCTGTGTAGTTAATAAACTGGATATTTCTCTAAATGGAACATGTCCAACTACTGTTGAACGAAAAAGTGAACCACACTTCACTATCGCTCGTACTGTGTCTACATTAGCAAGACTTGAAAATAGCTCAAATTCAGACAAAAAACCAAAACCAGCCTTTTGAAGAGCCTCTTTTGAAATCGGTGCCATAGCAGCACCATCAAGAAAACCATTTTTTAATAAATTGAATGTTTCCTTAATTGATTGATACGCAATCATCCCTGCATCAGCAGAGACTCTACCAACTGGAATTAACACTCCATTATCTGGTATATCCACAAAGGGTATTTTATTCTCGGTAGCTATTGCTGTTATCTTTTCTGGTTCATCAACCTTTACAATATTCAAAAGTGGCGCCCATTTGTTTACTCTATCTAAAAATAAGTTGTAGTTTCCCACTAACACAGGATTATACTTGCCCTTATTTACCGTATTACTTAAAGCCTTCAGCGTTATCTCTGGGCCAATACCTGATGGATCCCCCATAATCAAAGCGATTAATGGCTTTTCCATACGACCTTTTTGGATGCTGGTCATTTTATAACCCTACTTTCTTACTTAAATAATTAGCGTTTATTTCACCCTATTAGATTAAAGCTTTGACATTATTAACAAAGAAACGCCATATTTAATAATACATTTATAGTATATGTTAATTGATTAGCATACTAGAAAGTATGATATGAATATTTGTATATTAGATTGGCTAATAGAAGCATAAGTATCCAATGATCTAAATTTTATCTGGAGCCAGCGAAGAGAGTCGAACTCTTGACCTGCGGTTTACGAAACCGCTGCTCTACCACTGAGCTACACTGGCATGCCTTCGTGTGCTACCCTGTTTTGACGTTGCAAGCACTATCTCTGAGATAGTACATCGTCGGTCAACGTTATCATGTCCTCCTGCTTCCTACTTATTATATGAGAATAGATATCCATTGTAAAAACTACCAAGGTATGGCTGAAAGCTTTGGCTTCGTATTACGAAGGAAAGAAAGATTGGTAAACTTCGTTACGCCCAGCTATTTGTAATGTGCCAAATTAGGGAGTATTAGTTCTTCATGTTAACAAACTGTAGAGGAATAGTGTAATCCTGCTCCCTAAGCAGTTGCATAATTTCCTGAAGGTCATCAATCTTCTTGCCAGTAATCCTGACCTGGTCATCTTGAATAGCTGTCTGTACTTTGAATTTAAAACTTTTGATGAGTTTGACGATATTCCGACCGGTCTCTTTTGGGATACCCTCCTTAATAAGGATATCAACTTTTGATGTGCCATGAGAAGTAGGTTCGATCTCCTTGATCTCCAGACACTTGGGATCCTCCTTAAGCCTGGTACATTGACCAAAGAGCATCTGTGTAACTGTTTTAATCTTCCAATCATCTCCAGTAGCAATATGAATAAATTTAGTTTTTCGGTCTAAAGTAATCTCAGTCTTTACGTTTTTAAAATCGAATCGCGTGGAGATTTCACGCTTCACATTGTTAATTGCATTGTCCAGTACCTGCAAGTCCACTTTACTTACCACATCTACTGACGGCACTTTTACCTCCTTGGGAATGATAATATCTTCAATTAATTTTACCATGAAAATAACAATGACCCCGAATAATACGCACTATTATCATTTCTATATGACCAGTCGCATGTGTAATAAAACTAACATTGCTATGTTAGAGTACTGATAAAGATTAACTAAAATTAAAATAGAAGAGCTGCTATTCAATTCCACGATTATAATATTAATACCAACTCTTTACAGAGGTATAGTGAAAGGGTTATACTAAAATTACGTTAACAATTAAATATAGGTAGGGAGCTTGGGAAACCAGGCTGAGAGGATGTGATTGATAATAGAGTATGGTCATTCACATCGACCTAGTGAACCTGATCCGGGTAATGCCGGCGGAGGGAGTATGAATGTGAAAAAAGGGCTACCCTCTATAAGGGGTAGCCCTTTTGCATTTAGGATAAATCCAATGAAAGCTTTAATACTGGTTAATGGCGAATTATATAAACCCGATATCCTGCGAAACAGAGTCAACTCCGAGACATTCGATCTAGTAATCGGTGCTGACGGGGGCGCACATTATGCTTATACCCTCAACATAACCCTTGATGCAATCATCGGAGATATGGATTCGCTCTCAGATTTAGAACAACAATGCATCAATAACCCTGAGATTGTTAGCTATCCCGTAGAAAAAGATGAAACCGATCTTGAATTGGCGCTTCTATACGCTGAGAAACAGGGAGCCGATCAAATAGTAATGGTTGGCGTAATGGGAGGGCGAATGGATATGACCATCGCCAATATCCTGCTAATTACTCATGCAAGCCTCAGTTCATGCAGAATTGAAATGTGGCATGGGAAGCAGACGGGATGGATCATCAAGCCACCTGGTGAAAACATTTTAGGGCATCCAGGAGATACTGTTTCATTGCTGCCATTGGGTAGTAAGTGCTCAGGCATCACAACGGAGGGATTGAAATACTCCCTCAATGACGAAAAACTCACCTTTGGCCCTGCACGGGGAATCAGTAACATACTAGAAAAACCATCCGCCCACATCAAATTATCAGAAGGTGTTCTTCTGATAATTCATACCCCGGCAGGTCATTAGAAAATGAAGGAGAACCATTATGACAAATAAACGAACCGTGAACGTTGGAGTGCAAGTCTTGCCACTTGTCGATGATGCCTACCCCATCGTTGATAAAGCAATAGAAGCTATTCAAGCCAGCGGCGTAAAATATGTGGTCGGCCCATTGGAAACGACCTTAGAAGGAAATGATCTGGATCAACTGCTTGAGGTGGCTAAATCTGCACACCGTGCTTGTTTTGAAGCAGGTGCGGGCAAAGTAGTAACTATCATCAAGATTGCTGACGCACTGGAAGGCACCTCTATTGAGGGAAAAATAGGAAAATATAAAGAGGCCAATTAATGAACTGGCGTAGAGACATCATCCCTTCTATCGCATTGATTGCTATCCTGATAATCGGCTGGTATTTCGTAGCAAAGGTCAGCGGATTGAGTTCGTTTATCCTACCCACTCCGCTTGATGTCATCCAAGCTGGATGGGAAACGCGAAATCTTTTATTGAATGCCATCGGCACCACACTATTGGCGACTGGAATTGGGTTAATGTTAGCCCTCGTAGCAGGAGTCGGTATCGCCGCCCTGATGGATTTCTGGATTCTGGCACATCGCGCCCTATATCCAATTCTGGTGGTATCACAAACTATCCAGATACTCGCCATTGCACCAATCCTGATTATCTGGTTTGGATTTGGGCTAACACCCACCATCTTAACCGTGGTGTTATTTTGCTTCTTCCCATTGGCGATAAGTACCGCTGACGGGCTGACATCCTCAGACCCTGAGCTAATTTCCTTGCTCCGTGCGATGGGGGCAAACAAAAAACAAATCTGGCGAATGGTCCGCATGCCTTCGGCTTTGCCATCATTCTTTTCTGGACTGCGCTTGGCTGTAACCTATAGCGTGGTCGCGGCAACCATCGGTGAATGGGTGGGCGGTTCTCCCGGTTTGGGTCTATATATGCTCCGATCTAAAAATGCGCTGGCAACCGATCAGGTATTCGTTGCCATGTTCATAACTTCACTACTGAGTATAGCTCTGTTCATGCTGGTATATAGCATCGAACGGATAGCCCTGCCCTGGTACTACTCCAAACAACGAACGGAGCAATGGGACGAGCTTGGTATTTATTAAACTAGAGAGGAGTAAGATATGAAACGTTTTTATTTAATCGCAGTATTGATTATCATCGCAATAACAGTCATTGGCTGTGCGAGCCCCACAGAAGAAGAACCCATCCCGGTTATCTTGTTATTGGATTGGGTCCCGAACACCAATCACACCGGAATCTTTGTGGCGGAAGCAAAAGGTTATTTTGAAGAAGCTGGTCTTGCTGTTAAAATCGTCCAACCCGGCGAAGTATACCCTGAAGCAGCGGTAGCCAGCGGTGGCGCTGATTTTGGCATCAGTTTTCAGGAACAAGTCACGCTAGCACGTGCTGACGAAGTGCCTATCGTTTCCATCGCTGCAGTACTCCAGCATAACACCTCCGGTTTTGCCTCTGCTGCTGATCTAAACGTAACCAGTCCCGCCGATTTTGAGGGCCTACGTTATGGAGCGTGGGGTTCGCCCTTTGAGACTCCTACGCTTGAAGTTCTGATGAGTTGTGCGGGCGCCGACTTCAGCAAGCTTGAGATGTTAAATACAGGTTGGGCTGACCCATTGGCTTTAATCGCTGAAAATCAGATCGATATGGCATGGATTTTCTACGGCTGGCAGGGTTTTCAGGCACAACAACAGGGAGTCGACCTCAATGTATTGATGATGGAAGACTATTTTGATTGCATTCCTGACTACTACACACCAGTCGTGATTACCAGCGAAGATACCATCACCAATAGACCAAAAGTCGTTAGAGCTTTCATGGAAGCTCTCTCCCATGGGTATGATTTTTCGATAGAGAATCCGGGAGAGGCAGCAGATCTTTTACTTGCCGCAGTGCCTGAACTCGACACTGAACTCGTCAAGAAAAGTCAAAACTGGCTCTCAGAATACTATCAAGCTGACGCACCGCGTTGGGGTGAACAGAAAGAAATCGTCTGGCAGGATTACACTGATTGGATGGTTGAATATGGTATTTTATCAGCCCCCATATCTGCTTCCGATGCTTTCACCAACAAATTTTTACCTTAACCACAGATTCCTAAAACAGAAATAGAGGAGAACCTAAGGAACTTAAGCAAATGGACGAAGGAATTGTCAAAGATTTAGAGAGGATTCCTACCAGCTATAATTAAGAACCATGACCACACCACGTATCGAATTAAAACATATTAGTAAAACCTTTATCGGAATTGACCACTCTATTCCAGCATTAGAAGATGTCTCTTTCAAGGTTATGCCCGGCGAGTTCGTCACCATTATTGGGGCAAGCGGAAGTGGTAAAAGCACGCTGTTCAATCTCTGTGTAGGTCTCCTTGAACCAGATGAGGGCGAAATACTGATTGATGGCGAAAAGCCAGAAATTCGCGCTGGGATGTTGGGCTATATGCCTCAGCGTGACTTACTTCTCCCATGGCGAAGTGTATTGAACAACGTCCTCATCCCATTAGAAATTCAAGGCATTCCCCATAGAGAATCACGACAGAGAGCTCTTGAGATGCTTCTTCACTTTGGCTTGGAAACTTTTGAAAACGAATATCCCTCTGCACTATCTGGGGGCATGCGCCAACGTGCCGCCCTTTTAAGAACATGGCTCACGGGGCGTTCTACCCTGTGCCTTGATGAACCATTCGGTGCATTGGACGCTCTGACTCGTAAAAAACTTCAAAATTGGTTATTGAGGGTCTGGCAGGAATTCGGGCGGACAGTGCTATTCATCACACATGATGTCGAAGAAGCAGTCTATCTTGCCGACAGAGTGATCGTTTTAACCGCTCGTCCAGGCAAAATCAAACGTGAATTGAAGGTTGATTTACCACGCCCCAGGCTTCAAAGGATGATTACAGAGCCTGAATACGTTAAGCTAGTACGAGAATTACTCGTAGAGTCAGGGGTTGATGTTGACGTTCCATCATAATAGATTACAATTCAGCATACTAGTTATGATTTCGGAGATTGGGGGGCAGTGCCAGACAATATTAGACACTAATTAACAATACTTTAGGTTAGATTTTACAAAACCGCTGTTCCAACATTGAGTAATACAGTCACACAAACAGGATTATTAATACAGAATCCAGAAACAAACAGCCAACTACCCTTAAAGAACAAAATGAATTGGGGTATCTAATGAAAATAATACATCCCAAGTAGCCTAACTTTTACTTCGTACCTTTCAGCCTTCGCTTACATGGTCACCATTCAAGCTTGGTTACTTGGGACACCAAAAATATTACCACAACTTTTTTAAATTGCAAACTTTCAGCCTTCGTAGCTCAAATATTTATTAATATTTTTTTACTAAAGAATATTAATATTTCATAATGAAATAAAACAA
>CAYPSP010000068.1:0-6654 GCA_964413335.1 uncultured Dehalococcoidales bacterium | reverse complement strand
CTCTCTCTTCAGGGCTGACATCAGCCATTTTCCCCAGCCTCTGTTTTATAAATCGCGGTAATCCATCTCGAAACGCCATGAATATGCTCCCTCCAATATATTAATTAATTTACCAGGACTCGTTCTATTCCTGACTATGAGTATGCTACTTCCTGCGTAGTTGCCAGTTTACCAAGTCCTACTCATTTCCCAGCAATGAACCACCGAGTCAAAGCCAGCGGTATTCGTTTTTAAAAAGTCTTCCCTATGGTGCCAGTTCGGTTGGAGACCAGGTAAGCTTCATTATCTTCTCGGCGACAACTCGGGCGGCTATCGCACATACCTTGGGACAGCCTTGCTCGCTGTGTCCGCCGGCATCGAGAAAACCCTGATAGTCATCAGGATCCCACATCTTAAAAGACCTGCCATAGACCTTTGCCTGGACGTCTTTGCAAAATGAACTTTCCAGCTCGCCTTCAAAGCCAAATGCCTTTTTCAGTTCCGCTTTAATGTCGTTGTATAACTCTAGAGATGGTATCTTTGCATCCCGGTAGGCTTTACTGTCCTCGATTTTACCCCGGCCGACCAGCAAATTAAGAGCCATCAGTGCGCCGATAAACGCGCCACAGGTTTCACTATGATTGATTATTCCACCTGATAGTACGGTGGCAGCCTTCATCACTTCGACACTGCCTATTCCAAACTCTTTCTGGATGCTGTCCAATACCGACTGTGAACAACCATGATAATCCCTGTCATTCTCCATTGCCATTGCATAGACCCTGTCAAGTTTTTCCTTTTTTGTTGACAATTTGTTGCCTCCTGATAAATATTTCAGGTCAATCGAAACGCCGTTCTATATTTCAGAAATTACAGCGCTCAATACCCCTGGTTATGCTATCACTCTTGATTGCCGACTGTAAAGGCAGATAATTTAAGCATTTAATACTTCGCTGAAAAACGGTTGATAAATCCGATATTACTAAAAATAATATAACGATTACGTTACTCCTTTCTATTTCATATCATAACTCTTACAATATTTTAACGTTATAAAAGTATATAACTCTACTTAACATGATATTATAGAATCAGGTAACAAGATGAGAAGAAGAATAATACTAAGAGGTGGTTAAAATGGAAGAAAAGAACTCCGATTTACAGGAAAATACAACCAGCATAGTTACAACTGAGGAGATGAAACTGGAAGATACACAAATGGCAGAACAGCTATATAACAGCGCCGGGCTGGACCCCGTTGTGGAAGCGGGGCTGAAAGACTACAACAAGAACCTCCAGAAGGAAAGCAAACTGCTCAACAAAGTGCTTGGCCCACGGGGTAGTGATATAAAAGGCTACGGGGAAGCAGTTGCCAAGAGAGTGGCCTTCGCTGTATATAACCTGCTGAACAGGCAGTATGGGGGAAAAGTAGGCGACCTGAGGTCTTATATACTGTCACTGGAAGACGAGCGTAACAGGGCTAACATAAGATACGATGAGCTTATGGGTAAGGTAGTTGGAATACTGGGGTCCGAGTACCAGTCTCTAAGAACCGATTCCAATGCCTTCATGGAAAAGCTCACCACCTTAATGGGAGATGACGTTAAAGCCTCCAAGATTAATTATAGTGAACTGGCGGAAAGGCTGGCAGATATAGACGGATTAAGGGCACAGGTAAAAACCGTGGAGCGGGAGAAAAGACAGTTGACTGAAAGCTATGAAGCACAAATAGCCGACCTGAAAAGGCAGAATGATACTGAGGTCGCCAGAATGGATTCGCAGATAAATAGCCTGTCAGAGGAGAAAGCGAAACTGACAAACGACCTTGAACAGTCCAGAGACAACTATAGCGAACTGAAAGCGGGAATAACTACCCTCGCTGCGGAAATACCTTCCGAGCATATGGGCGAGTCATTCGGAAAAGAATTATATGCCTATGTCTTAAAAGACTCAAAGGTTCCACACGTAGTTATCGATGGTGTGGGGAAATTCATCGATTTTAATAAGTACCTTGGAGTTGCCGTGGAGAGGGGCGCCCAAGAGGTGTGTGAACGTATGCAAAAAATATTGAGCAAGTCCCCATAGCGTAAACAAGAACAACAACCGCTTGCATTTTGTTTCCCATTCTCTGCTATAATTCCCTGCAAACAGGAGTGCGTAAGAAGTATATGGACAAACATACTATAACCTTCAGGGTGCGCTACGCCGAGACGGACCAGAGTTGCGTTGTCCATCACAGTGCCTATCCAGTATGGTTCGAGATGGGGCGCGTGGAGTTGCTGCGCAGTTCCAGCCTTACCTACAAGGAGATGGAGCAACTTGGCTTCTTCTTTGTAGTTGTTGATTTGCATGTCAGGTATCGGCAACCAGCCAGGTTTGATGACGAGCTTGAGCTGGAGACAAGCCGCAGCAGTCAAACAAAAGTCACCGTGGAACACAGCTACCGGCTCACCCGCCGCAGTGACGGTGAACTGCTGACCGAAGGAAGCACCCTGATTGCCTGTGTTAATACTAAGGGACGACCCTGCCGCATTCCCCAAGTCATGCTTGAGGCGATAAGTTCTACCTGAGCGCCCCCCCACACAACGTAACGAATATCAAAGCCACTTTTTCCGTCATTGCGTGGAGCGAAGCGACAAAGCAATCTGGGAGGTATGGGTGGTTCATGGGCGAGTATTCCATGCCCATACTGACTCACCAACCAGATTGCCACAGGCTTTTCCTGTCTTCGCAATGACGCTTCCTTTCTTGTCATACCCGTTTCCTTTTATGTTTTACCCGTTTTTCTTTATGTCTTACCCGCTTTCATTTTGTCATGCCCGCTTTTCTTTATGTCATACCCGCGAAAGCGGGTATCCACCATCAGGCTCACCTCAAGGCGGTGATTTCACTTTTACACAGATATGATAGTTTATAGCTGCTAGCTCGTAGCTGATAGTCCATGGCTCATGGCTCCCATCCTACCCCAACCACCGGGTAGATTCCTGCTTCCGCAGGAATGACAGCCCACCTCGCAAACTATTGACAAGCACCTGAAATAGACTCTACCATTATGCAAGTCATATTAAAAAATGTGAAAGTGGAGGATAAAATGACTAGCTTAAAGACGAGAACAGCTCTAGCGATAATACTGGCGTTGTCCCTGGTGGCAAGTCTAGCGGGTGTTGTGATGGCAGACTGGCCCACGGACCCCTCAACTAATACACCAGTGGTGACGGCAGCTAATAATCAAGGCGCTCACCGCATCATCGCCGACGGCAGCGGTGGTTTCTTCGCCGTGTGGCAAGATTGCCGGAATGGGGAGTCTTGTAAAAGTGGCGGTGGCATTTATGCTCAAAGGTTTGATGCTGATGGCAATAGATTATGGACAATCAATGGAGTACCCGTCTGCACCGACTCAAATAATCAAACTTCACCAAGGATATGCCTGGATGGCAGCGGAGGCTGTATCATCTCTTGGGTGGATTGCAGAGGAGACAGCGATACTTATATCTATGCCCAGAGGCTGAACGGTGAGGGAATAGCCCAATGGGCAAACAACGGAGTTATGGTCTCGCAATCTCTTCCTGATAAAGATCAACTCTGCCCCTGGCTGGTATCTGACGGACAGGGCGGCGCCATAATCAGCTGGCGTGATATTAGTGGTGGCGTCTACCTCCAGCGACTGAGCTCGTCCGGAAGCATGCTCTGGGGAGGTTATGTCCAGATAAGCGGTACGGGTAACGAATGGGGGCAGAAGCTCATCCCCGACGGCCAGGGCGGCGCCATAATCACCTGGGTAGATCTTCGGGGCTTAACCGACCGAGACATATACATCCAGCGGGTCGACTCCAGCGGCAACGAACTATGGGGAATCAGCGATGTTGTCGTCTGTAATGCCACAGACGACCAGTTCTGCCCACGAATCATCCCCGCAGGGGATGGCGCCATAGTGATATGGTGGGACAACTCCCATGATCAAATCTTCGCCCAGAAAGTAAACGGCGCCGGTACAGCTCAGTGGACCAATAACGGGGTATGCGTATTCTCGGGTAGTTATGTACCATATACACATGGCATTGCTTCTGATGGAGCAGACGGGGCCATCATAACCTGGGCTGACGATGCTGATGACAATGTATATGCCCGCAGGATAGGCAGCAGCGGCAACCTCATGTGGGGAATCCCAACTCAGATAACCAATACCGGCGATTTCAATGACATCTCACATTCGCCCCGAAAAACAGTGGAGGATGGGGCTGGTGGGGCAATTACAGTATGGATGAATGATGACTTCGAAATATATGCCCAGCGAGTTGACGGCACAGGAAGTGCCCTGTGGACCGAAAACGGCGTCCTGCTTTGCGATGCAGAGACAACAACAGAAGGGGGGCGTGGCTGCCCACGCCTGGTTGCATGTGATACAAACTGCGGCGCTACCGGCGCCCTGGCTTACTGGAGGGAAATTCGAAGTGGTGAAAAAACAGGACAGGATATCTACATGCAGGGCGTAGGCCCTGATGGCATGCTAGGCAGACCCTGCCCGGAATGCTTTTCACCCCCGGTAGGTGGCAAGGCATACCCGGTGAATAAGGTCGACCTGGTAATGCCCATGATAGTTCTTGGCATAGCAGCCCTGGCCGGTGCCAGTCTGGTTTGGCAAAGGCGCAGGTACGCCAGCTAGACTTTATCAACTGTAATAAACAGGGGAGAGGCAGTCATAGCTGCCTCTCCCCTTTATTTTTATCCATGCCTTTCTTCCTGTCATACCCGCGAAGAGATATTCTTCCCTTGTCATTCCTGCGGAAGCAGGAATCTACCATCAGGCTCACTTCAAGGCGTTGATTTCACTTATACACGGGCACGGTAGTTTTTGAATACTGTTCGAAACAGCCACACTCATTTTCCGTCATTACAGGGAGCGTTAGCGACGAAGCAATCCCACTCCGATTATGTCTTACCCGCGGAAGCGGGTATCCACCATCAGGCTCACCTCAAGGCGGTGATTTCACTTTTACACAGATATGATAGTTTATAGCTGCTAGCTCGTAGCTGATAGTCCATGGCTCATGGCTCCCATCCTACCCCAACCACCGGGTAGATTCCTGCTTCCGCAGGAATGACAGCCCACCTCGCAAACTATTGACAAGCACCTGAAATAGACTCTACCATTATGCAAGTCATATTAAAAAATGTGAAAGTGGAGGATAAAATGACTAGCTTAAAGACGAGAACAGCTCTAGCGATAATACTGGCGTTGTCCCTGGTGGCAAGTCTAGCGGGTGTTGTGATGGCAGACTGGCCCACGGACCCCTCAACTAATACACCAGTGGTGACGGCAGCTAATAATCAAGGCGCTCACCGCATCATCGCCGACGGCAGCGGTGGTTTCTTCGCCGTGTGGCAAGATTGCCGGAATGGGGAGTCTTGTAAAAGTGGCGGTGGCATTTATGCTCAAAGGTTTGATGCTGATGGCAATAGATTATGGACAATCAATGGAGTACCCGTCTGCACCGACTCAAATAATCAAACTTCACCAAGGATATGCCTGGATGGCAGCGGAGGCTGTATCATCTCTTGGGTGGATTGCAGAGGAGACAGCGATACTTATATCTATGCCCAGAGGCTGAACGGTGAGGGAATAGCCCAATGGGCAAACAACGGAGTTATGGTCTCGCAATCTCTTCCTGATAAAGATCAACTCTGCCCCTGGCTGGTATCTGACGGACAGGGCGGCGCCATAATCAGCTGGCGTGATATTAGTGGTGGCGTCTACCTCCAGCGACTGAGCTCGTCCGGAAGCATGCTCTGGGGAGGTTATGTCCAGATAAGCGGTACGGGTAACGAATGGGGGCAGAAGCTCATCCCCGACGGCCAGGGCGGCGCCATAATCACCTGGGTAGATCTTCGGGGCTTAACCGACCGAGACATATACATCCAGCGGGTCGACTCCAGCGGCAACGAACTATGGGGAATCAGCGATGTTGTCGTCTGTAATGCCACAGACGACCAGTTCTGCCCACGAATCATCCCCGCAGGGGATGGCGCCATAGTGATATGGTGGGACAACTCCCATGATCAAATCTTCGCCCAGAAAGTAAACGGCGCCGGTACAGCTCAGTGGACCAATAACGGGGTATGCGTATTCTCGGGTAGTTATGTACCATATACACATGGCATTGCTTCTGATGGAGCAGACGGGGCCATCATAACCTGGGCTGACGATGCTGATGACAATGTATATGCCCGCAGGATAGGCAGCAGCGGCAACCTCATGTGGGGAATCCCAACTCAGATAACCAATACCGGCGATTTCAATGACATCTCACATTCGCCCCGAAAAACAGTGGAGGATGGGGCTGGTGGGGCAATTACAGTATGGATGAATGATGACTTCGAAATATATGCCCAGCGAGTTGACGGCACAGGAAGTGCCCTGTGGACCGAAAACGGCGTCCTGCTTTGCGATGCAGAGACAACAACAGAAGGGGGGCGTGGCTGCCCACGCCTGGTTGCATGTGATACAAACTGCGGCGCTACCGGCGCCCTGGCTTACTGGAGGGAAATTCGAAGTGGTGAAAAAACAGGACAGGATATCTACATGCAGGGCGTAGGCCCTGATGGCATGCTAGGCAGACCCTGCCCGGAATGCTTTTCACCCCCGGTAGGTGGCAAGGCATACCCGGTGAATAAGGT
>CAYPSP010000067.1:0-6716 GCA_964413335.1 uncultured Dehalococcoidales bacterium | reverse complement strand
AGTTCATTCCGATTATCCTTTTATCAAGCGTGTGATAGGACTTCCCGGTGAAACCATCGAGATTAAAGATGGAAAGACAATTATTAATGGGATTACACTGGAAGAGGAGTATTTAAGACAAGATCCAGCATATACAATGGAAAAGAAGTACATTCCAACGAGGGAATATTTTTTACTTGGGGACAATCGAAACAATTCAAATGATTCGCATTCCTGGGGTGCAGTGCCGCGTGATAACATGATTGGTAAAGCAGTCATTACTTACTGGCCAATAAATGAATGGGATATTATAAAGCATTACAGCTATCCCGAACTTGATTGAGGCTATAAAAAATACTTACAGCCCTTATTATTTTTATAATAGTAGTTATTGTAGAAGAGGTGGCAAGTCTAATCTAGCAATATCAATGGATTGAGAGGGTCTCCTACCTTCAACGGTGGTCTATATGAAAAATTATCTTTATTACAGGCTTTGCATAGAAGTACGCCGCTAAGACTGTAAACACGACTGTGATAAATTGCGTGTGCTTCACCTTCATTTTCCTCCAGTTCCCTGCGACACCATGCACATCTATTGAACTGCGCCTTTCTCATCAATTCTTTATCAGCTTCTGAAAAGCTTTCCACTTCTAATCCCCTGTCTACAATATTTTATTCTGATATCCGAATGGGCAAGCTGTACTTATTAATTATAGGGGATAGACTATCACATTCTCCTTTCAAAGGGGAATCTGTTCTTTATCCAATCTTTCCACTCAACAGACGTCTTAAACTTACGTATCTGGTAAGCAACATAAGTAATTAACAAAATGAAGGCTAGTAGTGAATTTCTACTCGATATTCTCATTTTAGCTCAAGGGATTATTCCGACGGGAAGTACTTGCTGCCGCAGCCAGTATCTTCAATAGTATCATCTGATCCCACTATACAGGTTGTAGATTCTATGCCTATGGATTCCTCAAGTTCGCCTGTGGAAGTGACTTTATAGCCGTTATTAGTTGTAAGTATTACTCCACTAATGATCCCCACAAGTATTGTAAGCACCAGTATCACGGCAATTATAAACTTTTCATTTAGCCTCATGTTAGTTTTAACTCCTCTTTTCTCACAACTCCATATTAGAGGTCTTGGTCAATGAATTCAATCCATCTTCTCTTCCCTTCCATTTTATGCTATAAACTAATGGGCAATAGGTATGGATGCTGCTATTGACCCAAAGATGATGGGCATGTCCAACTGTCCATGTATTAATAATGTTAAACTTTAAAAAAGGAGGACAATGATGGAAAGGAAAGAGCCTGTTGCCAGTCAACAAGAATACAATAAGTACGTTACCCACTATGCTGACGTTCCCTCAATAGAGTTGACTCCCGGTGCTAAAGCTAATATTGTATCTGCTGAAAAAATCACCCTTAGTTTTGTTAATGCGGAACCGAATACACCACTTGCTCCCCATCGCCATGAAAATGAGCAAATATTGATAATCCTGGACGGTGCTATTGATTTTATAATCGAGGGTAAACAATATAAAGTTAAAAAGGGAGATGTTGTCGTTTTGCCGCCCAATACAGAACATGGTGCATATTTTTCAGATAAGGGAGCTCGTGTTATTGATGTCTTCTCTCCACCCAGGCAGGACTTCGTAGCAAAGCTGGAAGAGCTGAAAAAGAATCAGCGAAAGTAGCAACCCCTACGATAAGCACGGAAATAATACAAAACTGAATCAAGAGAAACGATAACTACCGCGACTAGACAAAGACTCTTGCAGGGATAATGGTACTCAACAACTTCAACCTTTATTATCCATCAGTGATATCTTTTTAACGACACTTTTTAGTCCATAATTGCTATATTGGACAGATTTAGCAATAGTGCCAGCAATAACTTAAACTACTTACTATGAAATTCAATCATAAAGAATCTGAAGTAATAGCAGAGATAAGAAAACTACAATCTTGTAACTCTGCATTAACTATCCATAGTACTTCACAAGCCAGCTCAGGTCCATTAATCACAGGTTGTGAAATATGCATGAACAAGAAATACATGTCATTTCAGCTTGGCTTTCGCTGTAACGCCCGGTGCGCTTTCTGCTTTCTCTCTTCTTATCAAGCAGATAAAGCACTGGAGGATGAGAAATACCATCGGCAAGCTTCAATGAAACAGTTCCACCGACATAAGCACGAATTAGCGGGTGTTTCGATAACTGGCGGTGAGCCCTTGTTATACCTCCCTGAGCTGGCAGCTTCAGTTTCTGAAATGAAGCTTTCAAAACCTGACTTGTACTTCTGGATATATACGAATGGCATTCTTGCTGATGAGAAAAACCTGGTTTTTATTCGGGCACTTGGAATCAGAGAGATTCGCTTCAACCTTGCCGCGACGAACTATAGCGAAAAGATACTAAAGAAGGTGAAACTTGCCAGGAACATTTTCGATTACGTTGCTGTTGAGGTGCCTTCATATCCTAAGCAGAAAGATATGCTTATCGGTTGCCTTGTCGACCTGAACAGGATAGGAATAGACCAGTTGAATCTACAGGAGTTGTTAGTAACACAAGCCAACATAGACAATCTTGAAGGAGAGGGATATCAATCAGGAATGTTTTTCTTAACGAAGTATTTTCTCTACGGTAGCCGAAAGATGAGTAATGAGGTGATGCAACACTGCGTTGACAAGAACTATTCATTTACCGTCAACGATTGCTCGGTAACTAAACTTGGCAGAAATCTGTGAAGTTAAATCAGATATCCTTTCCTATAAAAACAAAAGGAACTGTTATGGCGAAATATAGACTAAAGCTTAATCATCAGAAAGAGCAGCAAGCCTTGTATAAACTAATTCGGTTAAGGTAACTCGTAGTTGCTATATCAACCTCAACAAGGCTATTATGTCAAGTACGCCACTCTCTCATCACATGATATAGCCAAGTATTTAATCACCATTTGCCATGTTTTTACCTTGTTTTTTGATTAAAATACTGGTCTAAATTCTAATCCTCCAGCTGTGTTGTCTTACTATCCGGCGACATAACAAAGAGATGAGAAAAAGCAGAACCTTCGGTAGCCCCGTGCCAGTGCTTCTCTCCTGCCGGAATGAAGATAACATCTCCAGGAACTACGGTCAGCTCTTCATTCTCTGTAGCTACAATACCTTCCCCTTCGGTAATAATAAGTATTTGTTCAATAGTATGACTGTGAAACTTGTTCCTTACCCCCTTGCCGAAGTTTACCTGCGCTATGCGAAACCTCTTGCTCAAATCTGTGCCCACAACCGGCTGTATAGTGACAGGATCAGTGAACAGCGGGCTTTCCCTTGGCTCTTCTGCTACCTGGCTTACCTTGACTACTTTCATGTTTAACTCTCCTGGCTACATACATCTGACGATGCATACAGCTAAAATTCCCTGCCGAACTATTAACTTCCAGGTAAATATCAACCTGTTTATATGGCTCTGAATTACTTCATCGCAGATAGTGATGTCGGAGTCATGAGCCTGGTTTCCTCGTATGCGATGAGAGCCCTGATATGGTCAGCGGCTTTTAAAAATCCCGGACTCTTTGCCCTTGCTTCCTGCACCCGCTGCATTTGTGTCAGGTCATCATAGCCCCAGAGGTCGATAACCTCATCCAGGGTGCCAATGTTGGTACGCCACTGGGCAACCAAATTCATTCCTACTTTTTTACCTTCAGGCAGAAATTCCTTCTCAAATACCTTCATCAATTCATTCATTTTGCCCGGAACTACCCTGAGTGATGCTTCTATGTAAATCATTAACTGCTACCTCCTTATTATCATTGATTCCTGTACCCCAAAATATTACCAGATAGTCAGCTGGTATTCCATATATTTTTGAGGGCATTCGTGCAAACATCAGCTAATATTTTGTAAAGCAATTAGCCATCAGTGATTGAAATCTGAACTATATTTATGACATAGTGTAAGATACAGGATTGAGTTAATAAACATTGAATACATACAGAATTTTCGTTATCAGTCTGTGGTACTATACCCCCATAAGCGATAGTATCGGAATGAACGGAGGTGCAAAATAACTTTTCTTGGTTACCAGCGACCGGATGGGCAGGTTGGTATTCGAAACTACGTTGGTATTATCTCTACCGTTAGCTGTGCCAATGATGTAGCTTACTGGCTTTCCAATCAAATCAAGGGAACCGCCCCATTTCTACACCAGGCAGGCTGTGGACAATTGCAGCCCGACCTTGAAATAGTCACTAAAACGCTTACCTCTATCGGACGGAATCCAAACCTCGCTGCTGTACTGATTGTCAGTCTTGGCTGTGAAGGAACCAATGTAGACCAGTTAGAACAGGACCTGGCTAAAACCGGTAAGCCCGTTAGACGACTGGTTATCCAGAAGAATGGAGTAACTGCTGCTATCGGCGAAGGGATGCTTCTCGCACAATCACTTGTTAGTGATGCCTCGGCAATAAAAAGACAGGAATTTGATGATTCTCACCTTTTTATCGGTGTCAAGTGTGGTGGCTCAGATACCACCTCTGGACTCGCTTCCAATCCTGCAGTAGGCGCTACCTGTGACCTGGTAATTGATAATGGTGGTACCTGTATCATTAGTGAAACAACAGAGTTTCTTGGAGCTGAACACATCCTGGCCAGGAGAGCGGTAAATAAACAGGTTGCCGATAAAATCATGAATATCGTTAGTCGCATGGAAGAACGCGCAATAGCCAGGGGCGGAGATATGCGTGGAGGACAGCCAAGTGCCGGTAATATAGCAGGTGGGCTAACCACTATTGAAGAGAAGTCACTGGGTGCTATTTCCAAAGGCGGTACAAAACCAATTCAGGACGTCTACGAATACGGAGACAAGGTACAGGGCAAAGGATTGTATATCGTGGATTCTCCAGGACGAGAACCGGAGTGTCTTACCGCTCTGGCTGCGGCAGGTGCGCAGATGACTCTCTTCTCGACTGGACTGGGTGTCCCACAGGGTTTTCCTTTTATGCCTGTAATTAAGGTAACAGGTAATCCAGCTACCTTCCAGCGCCTGTCAGATCAGATTGATATACTTGTCGAAATTACAACGGGACAGGATTCCCTGTTACAGAAAATGGGGGAAAATATATATCAGACAGTACTAGAGGTAGCTTCTGGCAAGCAGACCAAGGCAGAAATCCTGAACTATGGTAACTTCCCGGGGCTTTGTACCATTGGTCCGATAATCTGACTTGCCCTGTTTATAGCAACTTCTAGCAATAGTTAAAGCCCTCGCACTTATATAAGCATTTCTTTAGATGCTCTATTCAAGATATTATAAGTAGTGGAGAGAGTACAGGTTTTTATATGGGAGGCTATTATGAATAACGTCTGCATAATTGGCAGTGGGCACGTGGGGCTGGTTACCGGTGCCTGCCTGGAAGAACTGGGCAACAAAGTAATCTGTGTAGATAACGATGCTCATAAAATTGAGGGTTTAAAAGAGGGGGAAATGCCTTTCTATGAGCCTGGACTTGAAGAACTCGTTCACCGTAATGCGAACAGTGGTAAACTCTCCTTTACTACCGGTATCGAAGAAGGAGTTAAGGCATCAGAAATTATCTTCATTTCTGTAGGGACACCTCAAAAGCCGGATGGAACAGCAGACATGACTCTGGTCGAGGCAGTAATCCGAAAAATCAGCCAGACAATAGATAGCTATAAGGTTATAATTGAAAAAAGTACCGTTCCTGTAAAAACAGGAAAATGGATCAGTACAAAACTTAATAGCAGTCGTGGGGTTAACTGTGATGTCGTCTCTAACCCCGAATTCCTGCGCGAAGGTTCGGCCATCAATGACTTTATGAATCCTGACCAGAATTGTAATCGGCACAACCTCCCAGCGGGCAATAAAAATAATGACTGAACTATACAAGCCTTTAAAGGCTCCACTAATTATTACCGATATAGAAACCGCTGAGCTCATTAAACATGCCTCAAACTGCTTCCTGGCTTTGAAGATTTCTTTTATAAATGCCGTTGCCACTATTTGCGAAAAAACAGGGGGAGATATAGTCAAGGTGGCTGAAGGCATGGGCCATGACAGCAGAATAGGGCACGCCTTTTTAAATGCCGGAGTTGGCTATGGCGGCTCTTGCTTCCCCAAGGATTTGGCAGCTTTTATCAAAATAGCCGAAGATGCCGGTTATGATTTTCAACAGTAATCCCCATAACCATGGGTATTAGACTTATCTCCAGATGCGGGAACCTGGAATCTCTCAGTTCAACAAGTGACTGAATAGCCTCCATGGTTCTTTTGTATGCCCCTTTTATTCCTCGTGTTATATCATGTGCATTTTCGCTTCCGTTTAATGATATATATACCAAGCTGATACCATTCTCAACAAGCTGTATACTTCTTTCTCGTGTCAATAGAAGGCCATTTGTAACCAGGTGTACCCTGTCAAACTTAAGGTCATCTGACTTACGAGCTATAATTGATAGATCCTCTCTTAGCAGGGGTTCCCCTCCAAATAGACAAAGATCAGATATACCGAGCGCCCTGATCTGGCACAGAGTATCACACAACTCGCTGGTGCTTAACTCATCCTGTGAGTCTTCTTCCAGGAGAAACAGGTAATGCATCGAGAATTACAGTTCTGAGTTACCTTCACGACAGCTCGTATAGGACGTAGCGGGACCAATTTCATAAATCTATGTGACCGCATGGCAAGCTCAAAGAGCATAAGCTTATATGA
>CAYPSP010000066.1:0-6901 GCA_964413335.1 uncultured Dehalococcoidales bacterium | reverse complement strand
CGATGAAGTGCCTCCGGGGCTATTATTCGTGCCCATCCACTTCCCTGATTCTCGCGCTAATGCGCTGACAATCGCAGCACTCGACCCCAAAGCCAAGTGTGCTGAAACCAAGGTATGCGCCGCCAGGATGGAGTTAAAACAATGAAGGAAAACCTGTACATTGCTCGTTCTTTAGATAAAGAGATACTAAAAAAGGCTGAGAACGGTGGGGCCGTCACCTCGCTGCTTAAATTTGCTCTGAAAAGCGGAAGGGTGGACAGTGTGCTTACAATCAAGGCACGGGATGGCGACAGGTATGACGGCATACCAGTTCTCATTAATAACCCTGAGGAGTTACTGGAGACAGCAGGCTCGTTGCATTGTAGCTCAGTCAACATCTCACGCTTCCTGAAAGAATACGTGGACGGTGCAGCCAGCCTGAAAATTGCCGTTACTGTTAAACCATGTGATGCAAAGGCAATCATTGAGATTGCCAAGAGAAACCAGATTACCCTTGATAATCTGCTCCTTATTGGAGTGAACTGCACCGGCACTCTCCTCCCTGCAAGGGCGAAGGAAATGATGCAACTGGAATTTGGAATAGACCCTGCTGATGTGATTGCAGAGAATATTGAAGATAATAAATTAACAATCAGCTTAACCGATGGAACAGAAAAGGAACTGGCTCTGTCAGAACTCGAGGAAAGAGGATATGGCCGGCGAGAAAACTGTCGGAGATGTGAGACCAATATTCCGGTAATGGCTGATATCGCCTGCGGCAAGTGGGGAACCACAGACAAAAACAGCACCTTTATTGAAGCATTTTCTGACAAGGGAATTGAGTTTATTAAGGCCGCAATTGAAGCCGGCGATATCGAAGTTGAACAGCCAGGCAATGATGCCATAAAAACCCGGATGAAGAAGGATGAGGCGGCAAGGGAACTGGCGCTTCAATGGCAACAGAAGGATTTTGCCGAAAACAAAAAAATGAGCAACGATGAACGGTTCAACTACTGGTTTAAGCAATTCGACAAATGCACTAAGTGCTACGGTTGCCGCGATGCCTGCCCCATATGCTATTGCAAGGATTGCATTCTGGAGACAGACAGGAACTTTATACCTGCCGGAGAAATTCCACCCGATGACATGTTCCCGCTGCTAAGGATTACTCATGTTATGGATTCTTGTGTTAATTGCGGACAGTGCCAGGATGCCTGTCCTGTGGAGATTCCTCTTTCACGCCTGATATTCATGCTGAACAGGGAACTATATGATATCTTCAAGTACGAACCAGGAACAGATGTTAACCAGCTTCCTCCACTGCAGTCAGTCACTGAAGAAGAATTGAATATAAGTGGTGTTGAGGTCTCTTTTTAGTAATAACACTGCTGAACAGAATATATTTCATTTTCCCCGAACAATTACCCGATAACAAATTCGCAGTCTATTGACTATAATCAGTCATCATCATTGACTATTATGATTCCAGAGTTTACTCTATTGGTCGCTATCCCTAATTTTAATAATCCTTAACCAGGACAGGTGCTACCAATGGAAATAATTAATATTATTCTACTGGCTATGGCAGCCTTTCTGCTTGGTTCCTTTCCTTTCTCCCTGTGGATTGGTTACTTATTTCTGAAAAAGGACGTCAGGAACTATGGGGACGGCAATCCTGGCGCAACTAATGTCTTCCGTGCAGGAGGCAGATTTACAGGTATTCTGGCGGTTTTGCTGGATGTTTGCAAAGGGATTCCATTCGTCTACCTGGCACATGCCATCTTCCGTTTTCCTGCGACAGCTGTTGCAGTGATAGCAATAAGTACCATAGCAGGGCATTCATTCTCTCCACTGTTGCGATTCAAAGGAGGCAAAAGCGTAGCTATTACCTTTGGTGCACTGATTGGGTTGCTGCCCTACTCAATAATGATAATACCATTCACTGCCTTCATGTGCCTGGGAGCCTTCTTTATCACTGATGATGCCTGGGCTATAATGGTTGCTCCTGCAGGTTCGATTATCTACCTGGTTGCTACCGGAGCCGACTCCTGGCAACTTCTGCTTATGGTAGGTATTCTGCTTGTGCTGATAATAAAGCATCGTCGCGAACTAAATAGTATTCCAAACTTAAAAATACGACCAGTTGGATGGGTAAAGGGATTGAGGTATAAAATATGAGTTTACTGACGAATGGAAATAGAGAATGACATATCACCTGTTGGTTTTTATTGGATTATTCACCTTTGCAATCAACATGGTGTTCAATTTGAGGGTAATTAAGAAACCAAATGCCGATAATGCCACGCTCGATAAATCCCCGTTCGTTTCGGTACTGATACCTGCCAGGGACGAGAAAGATAACATAGCAGCCTGTGTTATCTCTCTCCAGCTACAGGATTATCCTAACTATGAAATCCTGGTACTGGACGACAACTCATCCGATTCCACATCCAGCATTGTTCAACGTATGGCTTCCGGTAACGAGCGCACCCAACTATTACATGGTGAAGAACTACCAAAAGGTTGGGCTGGTAAGCCATTCGCCTGTTACCAGCTTGCTAAAAAAGCAAAAGGTTCATGGTTACTATTCGTTGATGCCGATACCGTACACACAGAAGACATGCTATCCTGCGTAATGACATCTGCCCTTAAAACAGGATGCTCCCTGCTTTCTGGCTTTCCCAGGCAGATAGCCAAAACACTGCCCGAAAAAGTAGCCATGCCATTGATATATTTCATTATCTTGAGCTGGTTACCGCTATGGTGGCTTCAACGCTCTGCTAAACCTAAAGCGCAAATTGCCATCGGTCAATTTCTGCTATTTCCAAAGGAGGATTACTGGCGTTTTGGAGGACACGAAGCTGTAAAATCCAGGATACTGGATGATATCTGGCTTGGCATAGAGGTACAGCGACAGGGCGGACGGCATGTAGTTATTAATCTCTCTTCAGTTGTCTCCTGCCGCATGTACCGGAATATCGGCGGTATCTGGCATGGCCTTGTAAAGAGTATATACTCTGTCGCAGCACTATCTTCAATAGCACTGATAGGACTTATCCTGGCTGCCGTTATCTTCTTTTTCCTGCCTTTTTACTCGCTCTGGTGCGAATTTTTCGTGGTAACCGCCCCAAGTATATGGCGTTCATTGATAGTTTCCCAGGTTACAATCATCCTCTCAATGCGCTGGATAACAGACAAACAATTCAGAGAACCTGCCGTCTCAGCAATCCTGCATCCCATTGGTATGGGCTTCCTGATTATGGCTGTTTTCTATAGTGTCGTACATCAAATGGTGGGTGGGCATGTGCAATGGAAGAAACGGTTATATGGCGGCAAATCGGGACTAACCTAAATCAGATTAATCGAAGAGGAAATAATAAAATGAGTAGTGAAACAAACAAACCCAGTGCTGCTGTTAAACATTGTGCCGAGTGTCCGGTATGTAAATACACTCGTAAAAGTAAAAAAAGAAACATCCTTTATTCTTTTTGCAGATTACTGGAAAAGATTTGTCCTAACTGCAGAGTGGTAAATAAAGAATTAAATAAAGATTTCCAGAAAAGCAGTCATTTTTAAATATCAGGTTCCTTTCCAATGTTCGTCATATTGAATTCTGGGGTACTCTGAGCTGCTGCTCCCAATAGTTATATCGTTCCATTAAGTTGGTGCCAGGTTTGAAGTTAATTAATAGTCCTGAGGTTACAATAAGTATAATTATTGAATTAGCTTTCAGCCCGAGTAATTAAGCTTGTATTTCGATTAAAGTAACTCCTGATTGTGTTGTCAAAGTACATAATAAAATAGAATCATGTATAAACAACCACGAGTCAATTTGACCGAACAATGGCCAATAAAAACAAGACCAGGTTGTGGAGTTTTTTAATCTTCAGCGTATAGATTTACAGCCCCCGGTAATGCCTTCTTTGGAAAGAACAATTTGCCATAACTGATTTGCTCTTGCCCTGAATGCACCTGCACACGATAGCAAATAATACTTCCACATTCTGTGAAATCTTTCATCGTAATCTGACTTTTTCTTGTTCCAGTATTTCTCAATATTGCTATGCCATGCCATAAGTGTTTTATCATAATCAGCGCTGAAATTATGCCAGTCTTCCATAACAAACAATCCTTCAATCGCGCTACCTAACTGTTTAATTGATGGAAGCATCCCATTGGGGAAGATATACTTGTTTGTCCAGGGTTCTACGGCAGTTACCGATTTGTTTCCACCGATAGTATGCAATAGAAATAACCCATCATCCTTTAAGCAACGGCGTACCACTTCCATATATGTCCTGTAATTTTTGTAGCCAACATGCTCAATCATACCCACAGAAACAATATGGTCAAACCGCTCGTTGACATCCCGGTAATCCTGTAATCTGATATCAACCGGGAGCTTGCTGCATAATGTTTTCCCGAATTCTACCTGTTCTCTGGACACAGTAATCCCAGTTACTTCAGCTCCATATTTCTCGGCGGCATATCTGGCAAAACTGCCCCAACCACAACCAATATCAAGTACCCTCATTCCCGGTTGCAACCTTAATTTTTTGCAGATTAAGTCCAGTTTGTTTTCCTGGGCTTCATCAAGCCTGTGAGAATCCTTCCAATAAGCACAGCTATAAACCATCCGTTTATCAAGCATATTTTGAAACAGTTCATTCCCTAAATCATAATGCTTCTCTCCAATCTGAAAAGCCCGCTTCTTTGACTGCATATTTAAACCCTTTGCCAGCAAACTTCTGAAAAATAATGCCCGGTTATGCCTGACTTTGCTCTCTATTTGGGAGCGTAAGACCCGGTAGAAGAATTCGTCAAGCTTATTGCAATCCCACCACCCATCCATATAAGACTCCCCGAGGCCAAGCGAACCCTGAGCAAAGACCCTTTGATAGAACCGTTCATTATGGACCTTTATATCCCAAGGATGATCCCCATTAATCGCTATCCCTGTTAAAGATAATATTTCCTCTGCAGTATTTTTAGATTTACTGACTTTCATTAATTTCCCCACCCCCTCTTCTAATTATGTCTCTCTCGATTTCCCCCTGTTTCCATACAAACGCATTCAGAATCTGCTCAATCTGCTCAAACCATTTTAATTCTACTACCAACAGCAAATACAATCCATAGCATCTCTTACTTTTGGTCCACCAAGAGATGTAAGCCAGGAAAAGTGTAAATATTTTTTAGCGGATTAAATAGTCCGATTAATTGTACAATGAGATTTGCTCTTTCTATCCATAGATTAGTAACGAAAGCCATTTTACAGCATCACTGTTATAATGACTCAGGCTATAATATGCTGAAAAGCACTAGCAGTGTTTCTGAACAAGCTGCCATGCAAGGGAGGGATTATTTCTTTAACAGCGATAACCGGCGCCAGCGGACATATAGGAGCAAACCTTCTACGCCATTTACTTGCCCGAGGACGGCAAGTACGCACAGTGGTACATGTTGACCAGCGAGTTGTTAAAGGCTTGAATCTAGAGATTACACGAGGAGATGTACTTGATATCAAGTCTTTGTACAGGGCCTTTGATGGAGCAGACGTGGTCTACCACCTTGCCGCTCACATCTCAATCTCTATGAATGATTGGCAATCATGTGAAGCGGTAAATGTTATAGGTACTCGCAACGTGGTGGAGGCTTGCTTGCATTGTGGTGTACGCCGCCTGGTATTTTTCAGTTCAATCCACGCTTTTAAACGCAACCTTAAGAATATACCAATTGACGAGTCATGTCCCCTGGTAGATTCAGATAAATATCCTCCTTATGACCGTTCAAAGGCCGCTGCGGAGAAAGAGATTCAAAATGGAATTAAACTTGGCCTCGATGCCATTATCATTAATCCAACCGCTATCATCGGCCCTTTTGACTACGGCCCATCATTTTTCGGACGAGTGTTGTTGTTGCTTGCTCGCCGCAAGTTGCCTGTCCTGGTGCCCGGTGGATATGACTGGGTAGATGTTCGTGATGTCATCGAAGGAGCAATAAGAGCTGAAGAACAAAGCACGGGCGGAGCAAAATATATCCTGTCTGGCCACCATGCATCGCTTGACGAAATAGCTGCCATCATATCAGAAACCATGGGAGTCCCTGCTCCTCGTATTGTTTGTCCCCTACCACTGGCCCGTATAGGCTTACCCTTTATTAACGCCTTTATCAGCGTCTCGGGGAAACAACCACTCTACACCAGCGTATCACTGAATACACTGTGTGAGAATCAATCCATCAGCCATGAACATGCAACAGGTGAGCTGGACTATCAGCCACGGCCTCTGCGAGAAACGCTAGAGGACACTCTCCGCTGGTTTAAGGAAAACGAATATCTTTCACACTTACCTGGAAAAGTCCCGGAGAGAACACCATGAACGAACAGTTGATTTTCCACTGGCTTATCATCGCCTGGCTGGTACTGGCGGTACTGTTATTTATTACACTTGCTTTTATCAGAGCTCCATATGGCCGTTACAGGCGTGTTGGCTGGGGCCCCTCAATTAGTGACAAATCTGGCTGGCTCATCATGGAGACAACATCAGTGCTGGTTTTTACTGCCTGCTTTGTGACGGGAAGCAATCCGAAAACGATTACGCTCCTTCTTCTGTTTGCCATGTGGGAAGCAAACTACATTCACCGTGCTTTTATTTATCCTTTCAGCCGTCGCGACAATAAAAAACAAATGCCTCTGCTCGTTATTGGTTCAGGGATATTTTTCAATATAGTAAATGCCTACCTAAACGGCCGTTACATCTTTGCGCTCTCAAACGGATACGGCAATGAATGGCTCAAAGAACCTCGCTTCATCATCGGGCTATTGATTTTTATCACAGGATTCATAATCAATCGCCAGGCAGACAGAATTCTATACAGCCTTCGGATACAGAAGGGAGCAGTATACAAAATACCATATGGG
>CAYPSP010000065.1:4586-6933 GCA_964413335.1 uncultured Dehalococcoidales bacterium | reverse complement strand
CTCGTTTCTAACAAAATAACTACTCTTATTTACAAGTGTGATACGTGCTATGCAGTTGTCAGTTTTACCAGATTCGCTTAGCCTTTGTATAAACCATTCATTAAATCCCAGATCATGTAATTTCATAACATCCATATTGATATGAGGGGAGACAAGTTGTAAGTTTTTAATTATTTGAATATATTTGGATAAGCCTTGGGTAGAATGCTTATAGTCTCTTTTCTACTGGGTCAATTATACATGAAGGAAGTCAGAAATTCCCAATATTTATTCAACGGCAATTGTTGATATTATAGCGTGTCTGCTTTTAAACAAAGCACGCTAATCCCTTATATGAACTGGATAGCTATTGAGTTTTATAGAATAGAACGACGGGAGGCATCGTGGAAATATTGCCCTTATATACAGTAGTACTATTAGTGATGTTAGTCACAATAGGAATTCTCTTTGTTATAGTCATTTGGAAAAGAAAAAATACTGATAGGTATAAAGGAATAAACTTTCATACTTTTTACTTTATGGGAATAATATTTATTCCTGTTGGTGTTATCTCCATGATTATATATAGTAGATTAGGTATGCCTTTCTTTATTGGTATGCCATTTTTAACTATGGGAATAACCTATCTTATAATTGGATTACTAAACAAAGATAAATGGCAAAAAAGTAATAAATCTAGAGAACAGTAAATAACTGGTTATGTAATTTATATTGTAACTAGAAATGGTATGGAATACCTGATACTAGCCTATTAGTTGTTCTCGAGGACAGGTAATCTCTGATTTTTATGAGGAGGAACTAATATGGCATTGTTGGAAAAAGTAACACTGACAGATTCGATAGAAATCAAGACCACTCCTGAGAATATTTTTAATTTTTTTGCTCGCCTTTCTGATGATGAAAGCTACCGTGCCTGGCACCCTGACGATCATGTGTCACTTCGTTGGATAAAAGGAGACCCCTGGCAGGAGGGTTCTGTTGTATATGCGGAGGAGTATATTCATGGAGACCTACATAAATTAAAATTCGTTATCACGAAAGTAGTTGCGAATAGAAAGATCGAATATGCTCCTGTAAATCGGTTTCTGAGATTCTATTTTCCAATGAATGTTTTCGCTGTGGAACAAAAAGGTGATATTTGTGTTTTTATTGCCTCTGGAACTTATCGGATTGGCTGGTTGGCTAGGACTTTTGCCGGGAAAAAAATTAAGCGTGGCCTTTTAAGTGTTAATAAACACATGAAAGAAGAGGGTGAGAACCTGAAGCGTATTCTTGAAGGTTAATAATATTTCTGGTACTTCTTCCCAAGCTGTATTACAAATCTATATTTCACTACCTGTTAAGATGTGCAATTGTAAATATATGTTAGATGCTGAATAGCTAATCATGTTCTTTGTACATTAGACTCTTAAGAAAGAATAGCCATATCCTCTTCTCTAAAAAGGCCAATCCTATATATGAGTAATCAGATATCGTTAGTCCGTTTCCTTTCTAGGTTTGGTGATATATTGTAATAATAGTTGTAGTATTATTAATTATTATATATATGAGGATAAATGACGATGGTTTCGGTGGAAAATGTGTTGGAGAAACTCAGAGATAAGGCAAGACCTGACCAGTTAGAAGGAATGGCCAGGTTTGGCATGGCAGTTGAGCAAAGGCTAGGGGTAGCAGTACCGGATATGAGGAAGTTAGCAAAAGAACTGGGTAAAAATCACGTGCTTGCCTTGAAGTTGTGGAATACTGGAATAACTGAGGCAAAGATTTTAGCAGGAATGATAGCCGATCCTAATAAATTAACAGCGGAGCAAATGGATGATTGGGTGAAGGATTTTAACTCTTGGGATGTTTGCGATCAGGTTTGCATGAACTTATTTGATAAGAGCCCTCTCGCTTTGGGGAAAATATACGACTGGTCTATCAGGGAAGAAGAATTTGTAAAAAGGGCTGCTTTTGCACTGATAGCCTGCCTGGCATGGCATGACAAGAATGTAAATGATGAGAAATTTATTGAATTACTTCCGGTTATAACGCGAGGAGCTATGGACGACAGGAATTTCGTGAAAAAAGCTGTTAATTGGGCGCTCAGGCATATAGGAAAAAGGAACCTTCATTTGAATAGAGTTGCCATAGATACCGCTAGGGCTATTCAACAACTCGATTCAAAAGCTGCAAGATGGATTGCATCTGATGCTATAAGAGAACTTGAGAGCGAAGCCATACAGGCAAGGCTAAAAAGATAATTCATACAGTGGTGGTAAAATTAATTACCAGCAGGTATATTGTTTAAACTAATAGTGTTTACCCAGTCTTTTTTAGTTTGATATTCATTAGACTATTAAAAAAA
>CAYPSP010000065.1:0-4576 GCA_964413335.1 uncultured Dehalococcoidales bacterium | reverse complement strand
TATAAAGCAATACCCATAAATTCTAACATGATATCCCAGAGAGTTATATCTCTTACTGGCTAATCCTGTATTATTTACATATTGTTTTTAATAGCGAATGTGATTGATAAACGGTTGTATCCAATATTGGAGGCACTATCATAACTATTAACAAAGCTGAACGATTCTCCTGTTATTCTCACTTGGTCGGGGCCTTGGCAGCCGTTGTTGGCCTTGTAGCATTGATGTTTGCAACATGGGGACGGTGGGACTATCTGTTGGTTTGTATTATTTACGCCTTGGGGGTTCTTAATCTCTTTATATCAAGTGCGTTATATCATGCTTTTAAACAGGGGGAGAACGAGAACAATATATGGCGAAAACTGGACCACGTGGCTATTTTTATTATGATTGCTGCTACCTATACACCAATCATGTATATCTATGCTGACGGGGCATGGCAGTGGAGCATTATTATAGTACAGTGGGTGCTTGTAGGTCTGGGGGTATGGTTCAAATTGTTTTACTTGCAGGCGCCACGTATTCTGTCACCTGTTATCTATCTGTTGATGGGATGGATGGTAGCAATTCCTTTTCGACAATTGTGGTTCCTGATGAACTCTATTTCAATAATACTTCTTATTTCGGGTGGCATCGCTTTTAGCATTGGGGCCGTCATCTATGCTATGAAAAAACCTGACCCATATCCTGGGATATTTGGATTTCATGAATTATTTCATTTGTTTATACTTCTTGGAGCCTTGCTGCATTTCCTCGTTGTCTGTCTCGCCATTTAAGATTTTGGTTTTAATTATGCAAACTTCGTATAGTTTTTGACTATTTACAGTGTTTCCAGAAAATAGCTATTGAATCAGCCACTGTTTTAGTCTGGGACGGTGTAGTTTCTAATATTTGTTTTAAGTTTTACTCATGAGGGAAAGTTTGTTTCCCTATGACGGCTTTTTAAATAGCGTATAAATAGAAATGTAGTACTGATTATTGTTACCAGTCCAAAGCCTGCACTAGATGTAAACACCCAGTTAGTACCAAATTTCCCAGCGATGTAACCTAATATACTGGCGGAAAATGACCCGAGTCCAAAAGCAAAGAGGAAATATAATCCAAAGATGCGACCTCTCTGATAATCAGGTGAATAGTCAGCAAGGAGTACATTGTAAATTGGTTGACCCATAAAATAAAAGAAGGCAAAGACTGTAGAAATTATTACCAGTAGAACGCCTTGGCTATTTCCAATGAGAATCAACAAAGGCACTGCGATTAAAGATACGATAAATACCAATGTCTCACGACTCTTTTTATCTGATAAATACCCACCTAAAAATTGTCCTCCTACTCCGAAGGCAAGAGCGATAGTAGTGAATGACCCGGCTAGTAGAGCCTTATCCATATTGAATAAACTGAAATTGATTCTTTCATTTAAGTATAGAGGCAGAAATGTCACTATACCACGGTAAATAAAACCGTTCATCGTTGCAGCAATGAAGACCAGTATTAGAGGAACTATTAATGGACGAGAGGAGATATTATTTATATTTACTTTACTGATGATTTTTTTTGGAGAGGGTATTTCTACGTTACTAAAAAAGTAGAAGCCAACAGCTAGAATTAGTGCAGGAATAGATAAAAGCAGGTAAGTCTCTCTCCAGCTAAAAATAGATGCTAGAGAACTGGCAAGTAATGGTCCAATTGCAATTCCTAAATTACCACCCATCCCTAAATAAGCAAAGCTCATGCCTCTATTAGTAGTTACTCTGGTAATAAAAGCAAAGCTAACAGGGTGATAGATGCCTAAAGATAAACCAAGAATCAGTAATCCTGTTCCTAAAATGTAAATACTGGGCGATAACCCAATAATTATAGAAGCTATTCCCATGCTGAGACAACAGACCATGAGTAATCGTCTTTCGCTAAAATGGTCAGCGAGGAGACCCGCGGGTAAGCCCATAATCCCAAAAGCAAGACCAAACACATTGGCTAGTATTCCCATAACGAATAGACTGGCACCAAACTCAGTAGCAATATAAATAAGTAAGGCTCCATAACTTAATTCCATGATGTGAACAAGACCATGGCAGCCTGCTGTATAAATAATGGCCTTTTCTTCAAAAACCTTCATAAAATCTCCAGTGTTTGTGATAAATATTGCTATAAAAAACTGTATTGAACAATTGATCTATGAGTTAGTAAGTGAAACAAAATTCTGCAGGTTATAAATTGCATTAGTATTTTACATTGCTGAATGTATTATTGGAAATCACATACTTCGTGTTGCGAGATAGAATTTACCTCCACTAGTAACTATGATAATAATTAATACTATCTTCTATATTAGCTAAAAATTAAGAGACTGGTTAAAATATGTAATCCTATTTTAAAGGGGGAATATGTTTACAACAGTTATTGGAAGCTATCCATTTAGTTATCAGGATTTTGGTAGAGATGCCATTGTTATGGCAGTAAAAGATCAACTTGATGCTGGGATATACTTGGTTTCTGATGGGCAAACAAGATATGGAATGGTGGAATATTTTACCAGGGCTATAGAGGGATACTCTCTTGATAATGGGAGTAAGATAACTGGAAAGATTGGGAGAGGTGAACCAGTAGAGTTTGTGGATGATTTGGAGGTAGTAAAGGGCATGACTTCGCATGTTAAGGGAATTATAACTGGCCCAGTTACTTTGGTATTCTCTTCAAAAATCAGGTCTTATTATAAAGGATACAGTGACGAACGAGTTTATCTTGATACTGCTAGAGCCCTTCTGGATATAGCCAGGGAGTTGCAAGATAATGGAGCAGAATGGATACAAATTGATGAGCCATTTCTATCTGTTGGAGCTCCAATGGACATTGCACAACATGCAATTGAAAGTATAGCCACAAATCTCGAGGTACCAGTAGCGCTCCACGTATGTGGAACTGTAACTCCAATATTTAGAAAATTATTGCAATGGAAAGGAATTACCCTGCTTTCGCATGCATTCATGGGCGATGACAATCTTGAGATTTTAGGATGGGAAGAGCTTAAGGATTCAAATAAAATACTTGGTTTAGGATGTATTAACACAACAAGTACAGCAATTGAAGAAATGAAAGCTATCGAAAATATAATTAAAATGGCTTTGGGTAATTTACCTGAGGAAAGAATCGTAATTCACCCTGACTGCGGGTTAAAATTACTCCCCAGGGATATTGCTTTTAATAAGCTCAAGCAAATGACAATAGCAATGAATAATGTATCTCAATCCAGGGATTCTGGTGGTAATTCTGCTATCTGATTCTATCTGCTAATTCATGATTCCTGAATAGTAATTCGTTTTATTGCGTTGCCTGATTCGATACTATTCAGGATGTCCATTCCTTCTATTAACTGTCCAAAAACTGAATGTTTGCCATCCAGGTGTGGTTGTGGGGCATAGGTAATAAAAAACTGGCAGCCATTGCTGTTAGGTCCGCTATTAGCCATCGATAATGTTCCTGTATTATGTTTGTGTTCACTGAATTCATCGGCGAATTTATAACCCGGAGAACCAGTTCCCGTGCCTGTAGGATCACCCCCTTGAGCCATAAAGCCGGGTATAACTCGATGAAAGCTGGAATTGTTATAAAATCCATCACGTGCCAGAAATACAAAATTGTTCACAGTCATAGGAACATCCTTGGCGAATAATTCCAGTACAATGTTTCCTTTTTCTGTTTCAATAATAGCGGTATAGTTTTTTTTAACATCAATTGTCATTGGGGGTGCAGCTGTATAGGACTTTGGAGCTGAAGTTGTAGCAGGAGAAGGCTCAGGAACTGGAGCGGGAGTAGAAGATTGTTCAGAACATCCTCCTGTCATAAGTGCTAGAGATATTGATATTAGGCTGCCTACTTTGAATAAACTATTTCGTGCCATTGAACACCTCACTTTTCAATATTATAAATAAACAAATATATGAGTAATATTAACATATATCTCCTGTATTATTGGAAAGCCAAAAGGGTTTCGATATCTATAAATTGACAATAATTATTAATTAGGGCAAAATTCGCAACACAGGTTGTAAAAATATGTTAAGAACCATTGCAGAAATAAACGACAAAATAAAGAAAGGTAAGGCTGTAGTAGTCACTGCAGAAGAGGTGATTGATATTGCCGCCAGAAAGGGAATAAGCAAGGCGGCACAGGAAATTGATGTAGTTACTACAGGTACTTTCGGCCCAATGTGCTCTTCAGGAGCCTTTTTTAATATAGGTCACACTGCTCCAAAAATTAAACTTGGTGGTGGTAAATTGTACCTCAATGATGTTCCTGCATATGCAGCTCTTGCGGCAGTAGATTTTTTTGTAGGAGCAAATGCTCTTCCTGACGATGACCCCCGAAACAAGATATATCCAGGTGAATTCTGGTATGGAGGCGGACATCTCATCGAAGATTTAGTGGCAGGGAAAGACGTAAAGCTAATTGCAACGGCCTATGGAACAGATGAATATCCACGGAAAAAGCTGGAGACGTGGATAAAACTTGAGGATATGAATGAAGCAACTCTGTTTAATATTCGCAATGCATACCAGAATTACAATGTTGCGGTAA
>CAYPSP010000064.1:0-6998 GCA_964413335.1 uncultured Dehalococcoidales bacterium | reverse complement strand
GGCTACTGCGGTAACCAATCTTGAAGCAGGGAGCACTGTAATACTTTTTATCGATGAAAATAGAGTAACTGTAAAATTGCGGGAGGCCATCTCGCTGGGTCACAAGTTCAGCATTACACAGATAGAAGCCAACTCATCTATAATAAAATATGGTGAAGTGATAGGCTATGCTACCGAGCCAATTGAGGCAGGAGAACATGTGCATGTACATAACGTGCTCGGCAACAGAGGCAGAGGAGACTTATCAAAGGAGTCAACTTGAGTTTTCTGGCATATCCCCGTCCTGATAATTCCTTTGGCGTAAGAAATCAGGTAGGCATTATAGCCACGGTTGCCTGTGCTAATGATGTGGCCCACTGGATTAGCAATCAAACCTTTGGTAGCGTACCTTTCACCCACCAGCAGGGTTGTTGCCAGACAAAACCAGACCTTGACACAGTAACCCGTACGTTAATATCCCTAGGGAGAAATCCCAATCTGGCCAGTGTGGTTCTGGTAAGCCTTGGCTGTGAGAGTATTTATCCAAACGAGATAGCAGAAGGGATAGCAGCTACAGGAAAAGATGTTGAACAGATAATCATCCAAAAAATTGGTGGCTCTGGCCCTGCCCTTGCTGAAGGTTCACGCCTGGCGCGCCAGTTAGTGAAAAAGGCTTCCCTGCTGCAGCGCACCTCAGTTCCTGACTCTGAATTAAGATTTGGCATTAAGTGTGGTGCCTCTGATACTACTTCAGGCTTAGTCTCCAACCCTTCCACAGGTGCCGCCGTAGACCTGCTTATAGAACATGGTGGCAGCTGTGTTTTCGGAGAAACCACAGAGTTCATGGGAGCCGAGCACTTGCTGGCTAAAAGAGCAATATCTCCTGAAGTAGGGCAGCAGATTTTCGATATTGTTGAGCAGATGGAGAAACGAGCCATAAATGCAGGTGCGGACATGCGTGGCGGACAGCCTACCGGGGGCAATATTGCCGGCGGGCTAACTACCATCGAGGAAAAATCATTAGGTGCCATTAGTAAAAGTGGCCATAAACCTATTCAAGCAGTATACAAATATGGAGAATGCCCTCAAGGTAAAGGCCTTTTTATAATCGACTCTCCAGGACGAGAGCCAGAGGCACTAACAGGATTGGCAGCAGGAGGAGCACAAATCATCTTGTTTTCAACAGGCAGGGGAGCTCCACAGGGATTCCCTTTCGTCCCTGTAATAAAAATCACAGGCAATCCCCAGACTTACGAACGCCTTCCTGATCATATAGACCTCTATATTGATATAGAAAAGGGCTCCAGTCATGGCTTTGCCGGGGCTGGGAGTATCATCTATGAAGAGGCGTTAAAAGTTGCATCGGGACAGAAAACTGTTGCAGAAATCACTGGTTACTCCAGCGCCACCAACATATATACCATCGGCCCAATTGTCTAGAAAACCTTCTACATTGCATTGTAGTACTTACCCTTTAAAGTCAGTCTAAACATCAATTTATGTTAAACTACTCTTATTCAGATACACCATTGTACGCATTAAAAGGAGGCATTTTGTACAAAGCACCGAGAGGCACTTCAGATATATTGCCAGAAGAGCAAGAAAACTGGAAACATGTAACAGATGTCGCTGCTTCTATAGGCCTTCTCTATGGCTATCGCCTCATAACCACACCAATATTCGAAGACGCTCAACTCTTCTCCCGATCCGCTGCAGTGGGAACTGACCTTGCTGATAAGGAGATGTATATCTTTACCGACCCCGGGGGTCAACAATTAGCATTGAAAGCAGAGGGGACAGCACCGATCTGTCGGGCTTACCTAGAACATGGCATGTTTAACCTCCCTCAGCCAGTCAGGCTGTACTATATAACTCCTTCATTCAGATTCGAACGTCCACAGGCCGGTCGCTATCGTCAGCATTACCAGTGCGGCTTCGAAGCCATTGGGGAGGCCGACCCCATCATTGATGCTGAGATAATCGACCTGGCTCAACGATTCCTACATACACTAGGCCTATCTGGTTTCTCAATTGGGTTAAACAGTATAGGTTGTCAGACATGCCAACCTAAATATATTGAGGCTCTAAAGGAATACTATTCCATGCACCTCAGCAAGTTATGCCCCGATTGCAAGATTAGATTAGTCCAAAATCCACTTCGTCTCCTTGACTGTAAAAAGGAAACCTGCCAAGAAATAGCCAACGCTGCACCAAAGATTCTGGATTATTTATGCACTGAGTGCCAGACTCACTTCAAAGATGTACAGCACTATTTAACGGCATTAGGAATTCCATTTGTTATCAAGCATCGCCTAGTGCGCGGGTTAGACTACTACTCCAGAACTGTATTTGAGATTGAACCTCTTGAAGAGAAATCTCAGAGTGCTCTTGGAGGAGGAGGTCGTTACGACAATCTCATTAAGCAACTTGGAGGAAAACCAACCCCTGCGGTGGGTTTTGCTACCGGTATGGAAAGGATTATAGCCAATTTACAAAAAAAAGGCGTTTCTATAGATTCCAGTAGTGCAACTGTTGCTTTTATTGCTTATATGGGGGAAGAAGCTAAACTGACAGCAATCAAGCTTAGTGCCAGGCTGCGTACCTCTGGTATTTCTGTTGCCCTTGCCTCTGGATCTAAAAGCCTGAAATCACAATTGAGACAGGCAAACTCGCTAAATGCCAGCTATGCTATTATCATTGGTGAGCAGGAACTCAGCTCATCAACAGTAGTCCTAAGAGATATGAAGGCAAAGGAACAAACTACTATTCCCTTGGAATTCGTAGAAAAATCCCTATTATCATAACACTTGTTAAAATGAAATAACTCCTAATCTCTTACTGTTCTGAGAACCAAGGGGTACAAATACTTTTACTGCCCAAAATATGCTATACTTACAGCTAGTATTCAAAGCTACATTAAGGGGCAGAAATGCTGGAGGTTAGTAAAATATGTCCCAAAATCTAATTCCGTCTAATTCAGAACAAAATAATAACAACAAACTTAATAGCCAGAATAATAATGACGGTTATAACGCCGAGCAAGTTCAAATTCTGGACGAAATAGAGGCTGTTCGCCTTAGGCCCGGGATGTACATCGGAGGTACGGGTCGAGATGGCTTACACCACCTGCTATACGAGATAGTATATAACAGTATAGACGAGGCAATGGAGGGCTATTGTGACCACATAGAGGTGACTATCCACGAGGACAATAGCATCACTGTAGTGGACAATGGCCGAGGGGTACCTGTAGACATAATACCTGGAACAGATATAACCGCCCTAGAGGCAGTGCTAACCCATTTGCACGCCGGAGCCAAATTTGGTAAAGGGGCTTATAGTATATCCAGTGGGCTACATGGCGTCGGAGCCGCAGCGGTCAATGCCTTGTCTACATGGCTGCGCGCCGAGGTTAGACGCCAAGGTAATATCTACTTACAGGAATATAAAAAAGGTATTCCTACAGAGCCGATCCATATAATTGGAGAGTCAACTGATACGGGTACCACTATTTCTTTCCTCGCAGATGATAGCATTTTTGAGGACATAGAGTACGACTTTAATGTTACTTATCAACGGCTACGTGAGCTGGCTTTCTTAAACAAGGGAGTCCCCATACATCTCAAAGATGAAAGGAGTGGGCAAGAAAAGACAGCCTATTTTGAGGGGGGCATTGCAAGTTTCGTTCACCGCCTGAACAGAAACAGGCAAGTCATCCATTCCGATCCTATTTACCTATCAGCAACTGTTGAATCTACTGCCATTGAAGTAGCTATGCAATACAACAGTAGTTTCACTGATTCTTCCTTCTGTTTTGCCAATTGTGTAAACACCAAGGAAGGGGGAACACATTTAACCGGCTTCAGGTCAGCATTAACCCGAGCTCTTAATGATTATGCCCGCAAAAATAAACTCATCAAAGACAGTGACGCTAATTTCACTGGAGAGGATGCACGGCAAGGATTAGTATCCATCATCAGTGTTAAACTACCAGAGCCCCAGTTCGAAGGGCAAACCAAGTCAAAACTCGGGAACCCTGAGGTAAGGAGCCATGTAGAAGTTGCGGTAGCTGATAAACTAACACTCTACTTGGAACAGCATCCTGACGAAGCAAGGGCAATAATAGGAAAAAATCTCACCGCTGCAAAAGCCAGAGAGGCAGCTCGGAAAGCACGCGACCTTGTACTGAAAAAGAGTAGCTTTGATACCTCTACCCTTCCTGGCAAACTGGCCGATTGCTCCGAGAAAAACCCCGAGTTATGCGAAATATACCTGGTAGAGGGTGATTCCGCTGGTGGCTCAGCAAAACAAGGGCGTGATCGCCGCTACCAGGCAATCTTACCGCTTAAAGGCAAAATCCTAAATGTAGAGAAAGCAAGCCAAGATAGAATCCTCCAACACGAAGAGATACGAGCTCTTATTACTGCCTTAAGGGCAAATTCTGATGGCGACTTTAATTTAGCCAAACTTAGATATCATCGAATTATAATCATGACTGATGCCGATATAGACGGTTCACATATTCGTACACTATTACTCACTTTCTTCTATCGCCATATGGCGGATCTCATTAATGAAGGATATCTTTATATAGCACAACCTCCTCTTTATCGTATAAAGTCCGGAAAGAAACAATACTGGGTTTACTCTGATAAAGAACGAGAGAGAATAACCAAGGAACTTCAAGGAAATAAAATAGACATTCAGCGTTATAAAGGGTTAGGCGAGATGAGCCCAGAGCAATTATGGTCAACCACTATGAATCCTGCATCCAGAACACTATTTAAAGTGCACGTCGAAGATGCTATGTCGGTAGACCAGACCTTCCAGATGCTCATGGGGAGCGAGGTATTACCTCGAAAGAACTTTATCCAGGCCCATGCTCAAAGTGTCAGAAACCTGGATATCTAAACACCTGTTACTTACATTAAAGGTAAAGCATATGTTCAACTATATATTGCTGTACTTTAGCAGGCACTAGATAACGAATAGATTCCCCGCTGGCTTTTTTCCTGCGTATATCCGAGGAGCTTATTTCTATTACAGGCATATCTAATAATTGAATATTATCAAGTAACCCCGGGACATCAGCTTCTATACAACTTAAATCCATCTGCAGTGACCCTGAACGCGATATAACTACTAGACGGCATGCCTTAAGCAGTTTTACCGGCTCTTTCCATAAAGGAAATCCATTAAGAATATCACTACCGATGAAAAAGTAGGGATTAACTATCCCTTGCTCTTTCTTCAATTCCTCCATAGTATCTATGGTAAATGAAGGACCAGTACGTCCTGTTTCGGCAGTACAGAGTTTAAAGTTTGGGTTAGAAGAAATAGCCAGTCGAACCATCTCTATCCTGTGATGTGCAGATGTAATCCCATTGTTAGCTTTGAACCATGGCTGCCCCGCTGGCATAAAAAGAACATCTTTAATTCCCAGTTTGATTCGTGCCTGCTCAGCTGCAATCAGATGTCCTATATGAATTGGGTCGAAGGTGCCACCAATAATAGCTATAGTCATGACGCTACCTTCTAGGTTTTGGACGGAATATCTTCATTTCAGATCTTGCCTGATACACGTCCTGTTCTGTGATAGTATCAACCATTTCAGTTATTTCATTGCTGAATTGCAATACTCCCTGACCAGTCTCTGCAGATAGAAAGAATACTGATATATTTAAAGGTTTCAGTTCAAGTTTTATCTCATCTATTCTAGATAAGATCTCTGGTAAATCTATTTTGTTTACCACAATGATCTTAGCTTTTGTAGATAGATTCCTATCATAAAGTGCTAACTCAGCATCCAAGACAGTAAATTCTTCTGCGGCAGTTAAAGAAGTACCATCCAGAAGATATACTATAACACGCGTCCGCTTAACGTGTTGTAAGAACTTATTACCCAAACTCTTACCATAAGAAGAACCTTCATCAATTGCCGGAATTTCAGCGACTACATAGTCTCTTTTATCACCGTTAATAATGCCTAATACCGGCTGTCGTGTACTGAATGGATAGCTGGCTATTCTTGGCCATGCCCTTGTCAGCATTTTTAATAAACTAGACTTTCCAGAATTTGGCATCCCTATCAAGCATATATCAGTCACCATCTTATACTCCAGAACCAGCCTCACCTCCTGACCAACCTCTCCTTTTTCAGCCTTTCTTGGTGCCTGATTCACCGCTGTAGCAAAATGAATATTACCCCGACCACCTTTCCCTCCTTTAGCTATTAGTACTCTATCACCCCAGTTCACCATATCAACAACCATTTGTAAACTCCCATCGTCTTTCACCTCATAGACAGTTGTTCCCCGAGGCACTCTCAGTAACAGGTTTTTTCCTGTCTTCCCATGCCTTTTTTCCTTACCTCCTCTTGTACCATTTTCAGCTATGAGCTTTCCCTTTTTATCAAGATGAGATAATTCCTCAACTTTCTCATCAACCAGAATAACAACGTCTCCTCCTTTGCCTCCGTCTCCTCCATCTGGACCACCTAAAGGAACATATCTTCCTCTAAGAAAATTTACTGCACCATCTCCACCACAGCCTGACTCTGTAAAAATATCTACTTTATCAATCATTATTATTATTTTACTATATTAATTATTATATAAATTTATTTTAGTTATTATATTAAGTATTGTGAAGTATTGTGAAGTGATTAGATACAGCAAGCCAACCACTCAATATAAGTATATCAACAAGTTATACCTTGTGATAATACAGGTTTTCAACATGGTTTCAACATCACTAGTCTGAATAGGAAGTAGACTTTCTTAATTGCTCCCTGATTTCTACTACCTGTGTATTTAATCTGGTGTCACTATGGATATTGTTTGATATTCGTTTGTAACCATAGATAATTGTGGCATGGGTTCTGTTTCCCAGATGTTTACCTATCTCAGCTAGCGAGAGACCACTATCTAATCTCATTAGATACATGGCTATCTGGCGTGCCTGCGATGTCTTGTGATCTCGAGTCTTACTTGACATATCCTCAGGGAGGATATTGAAAT
>CAYPSP010000063.1:0-7064 GCA_964413335.1 uncultured Dehalococcoidales bacterium | reverse complement strand
AATTGTGGGTCATATGGAGTAACAATCATCTCTTCAATCTCAGGAGGGTCAACAGATATAACTTTTATTTTAAGATAGTCACTTGCCATTTCGCCCTGTTCGTTGGATACTGTGACTGTTATCTTGTATTTATCTGCCTCATTTGGGGCGGTCCAGGTTATGCTTGCTCCTTCGCCACTGATATCCCCGCCGCTGGCAGACCATTCATAGCTCAGGTTACCACCATCAGCAGATGTAGCATTGCATTCAATATGGCACTCATCGCCAGGGCTGACTCGATCATCATCAGTTTCAAGATTGCTTATTTCAAGGGATTTAGTGGAGCCAACACTATCAACAACCTTTTCTATAATTGGTTCTTCAGATAACGTTTGCTCATTATTACTGTCTGCCGGCATTTCTGTAGCGTCTTGTTTTATCTGGTATCCGGCGAGTTCAGGAATGGGCTCGAGAGTTTGCATGAAGATCTTTTCTTTATCTGCTCCGTAGATGGTTCCGATAGCAATTCCCAGCTTGGAACTTGAGCTCTGTATGGTTTCAAGGAAGCTGTCATGTATTACAGCTGGTGTTTGTTCAAGTATCTCAGTCAGGATATCACGCTGCCAGATGTTGCTTTGCTTCATTGCCTCTATTAATATAGCAGCATCCCTTTCACCGTCTTTGAATTTGGTTCTTACGGTAAGCCGTGAGGCTTCTCTAAAATGTTCCAGGAATTCATGGCAATGCTTTTCGGCAACCTGGTATTTATCCTCGTCACATAGTTTGTTTATTGCCAGTATATCCTCGTTAGCGTATTTCAAGGCTAGCTTTGCTTCATTTTGTGTTCCAAAAGTAAGGTAGCCGGTTATGGTTCGTTTTAAAGATGTCATGAAATATATTTGTGAGTCGGGTAGTCTACCGACGTTATAGTCATCAGGCACTGAAACCCCGGCTACCGCCAGCCCTGGTACTATGGCAATTATAGAGACCGCTACTATTATTAACAATCCAATGGAGATGAATAATCTTTTTTTTCGCATTATATTAACTTGTTATTGTTGAGCAATATCCATTTGTTTTAAAGGAATAAACTCCCCTTAATAAAGATAAAACTCAACGATTATACTCGTTATGTTTGCCATCTTAAGTTGTGAGTATGAATTTGTCAAATCTGACGTATATTTAGCTTTGAAAGTGCGGAGTCTCAACGACTGGTTATTATTCGTTTTCCTCCGTGATTTGTTTGCCGATACTAAATGCTTTGCCAATAGAATCCCCCAGGGAGTAGTATTGATGAAGGTTGGTGACCAGTACTAGAGGAGCAATTTTGCCGATGTCTGGTTTGCCTTCACTGAAACATTTTTCCGAGAGGTAGTTCTCCTCCACCGTTCCTACGATAAGCGCATGGTCTGGAAGCTCGATGATGCGCTCTACCTTGCAGGCGATATTAATAGGGCATTGCTCTATTAAAGGAGCATTAGCTACTTTACCGTAAAATACCTTGAAGTTACAGATATCTGCTTTGTTGGTGCTGAAACCTGATACTAATCCGCAGTAATCAGCTTCCCATGCCATGTGGATTGATGGAACGTTTATGGAGAAAGCCATGTTTTGCCTGATTCCTTTGAGTGTATACTGTCGATAGCTAATAGCTATGGAGAACATTGCAGGTTTGTTATTGGCAGTGCTCCCCCAGGCAAGTGCCATGAAATTCGATTTCCCACCAAAATCTGCTCCAACCAGAAACAACGCGGTGGGATAAATAATTGATTGGTTATTAAGTAGAACCTTGTTAATAATGTTTGTTCCTCTTAGCTAATGTTATAGATACAATTTTTCATGATATTGTCCATTTGATTATGAATGGCGGCTAATAAAGAAGTACATTACCATCTTTGTACTGCAGCGAAGCATACTATTGTAATTCCTTTCCAATGCTGAAAGCCTTGCCTATGAAGTCACCCTGGCTATGATAATTGCGAGCTGGGATGTCAGCAGTGATAGGCATTATCTTGTTTATATCTGGTTTATCATCGCTAAGGCAATCTTCTGAAATATAAGTCTCCTCTATCTGGCCGATTACCAGAGCATGTGTTCCCAGATTCAACAGGTGTATCACTTTGCATTCCAAGTTGACAGGGCATTGTTCAATGAGTGGAGCGGTTTTTAGTTTGCCATAAAATATCTTGAAATTACAGGCTACTGATTTATCGACTTTGGAGCCTGAAACGATGCCGCAATAATCCATCTCCTTTACCATGTTGGTGGAGGGGATGTTAACTGAAAAGGTCATGTTATGTTTAATGCCGATGTATGTGTGGCGATGATGTCTTATGGCTACAGAGAGCATAGGCGGTTCACTGTTAGCAACACCTCCCCAGGCAACTGCCATAAAGTTTGGCTTATCATCTATATTTGCTCCTACCAGGAAGGTAGGCAAGGGATAGACATAGAGCTTTGGACCAACTGGAATCTTGTTCATAACTATTTCTCCTTATTGATACCAGCAGCATAGACAAAGAGAGAGTAGTTGTCAAACTCTAAATAAATAGGAAAGGCAAGTATCAACTGATTTATCGTAATAAATAGTTCGAATGTCAAAACAGGGGATTGCTTATTCAGGGCTCCCACAAAGGAGAATAGAAGTTAGACGTGAAATTTATTCCTACTCTCCTGAGTGAGAATTAAATGCCAATACGGATGTTGTGCCAAATGGGTCTTATTGCTGTAACTGGGAATATCTGCGGACGAAGGTTACCTTCACGAAAGATAGCAACCCTTTTAATTCCGTGGTTTAAAGCACCATCTTTGATGCCGTCGGAATGTCGCCTTGATTTACCTTCAAAGCTCATTAGATGATCCTCCTTTTAAGATTCTTGGTTAGTCGCGGTCATCCTGAGCATAAACATATCCGGGTGAATTAATCCAGATTGACTGAGAGAGGGAAGACCAGTACTGAAACCTATACATAGTATATACTAACTCGTTCTTTTAGACAAATATAATGTAATGATGGTTTTATTTGACAAACAGGTAAGTGTTTGTTAGCATGAAGTTGGTGGTCAGAGAATAAAAATAAGCTGACTGTCAAGGAGGGAAGGCATGAAGCAGGTTTGGCTATGTCAATGGATCTTTCCTCGAGAGGGCTCTTCGCCGGCATAGGTTGGTTGGAATTAAGTATCTAAAGTGGAGCTGGAGAAGAGTAATGGGAAGCCCTGAGCTCTTCGTTAGTGAATATAAACTCAAGAAAAAGAGCTAGGCGGTTCAGCCTAAAACTGAAATGGAAGAGTAAGGGTAACAGGGAACTGAATAAGTAGGAAGGAGCTTCATAATGGAGCTCCTTCCTTTTTATATTGACAAACTGACCAGCTATGAGTTAATTTCTGATAGAGGTATTCTGGACGAGGCAAGAGTGATAATTACTTAAGAAAGGAATGATAATGAAACTGGAAGGAAAAACAGCTATCGTAACAGCAGCTGGGAGAGGTATTGGCAGAACAATTGCACTATGTTTGGCTGAGGAAGGAGCAGATGTTGTGGTAAATTCTTATAGAGATGAGACTACTGTCAATGTTACAAATGAAATCAGAAAAATAGGGCGAAATACTTTAGGAATTCCGGGGGATATCACCAGCCCTGATTTGATTAATCATTTGCTTAAAGAGACGGTGAAAAAATTCGGTAAGGTTGATATTCTGGTCAATAATGTTGGTGGTGGTAGTAAAGCACGGAAAGAGGTGGATGGATTTCTCGGCGATGTCCAGGTTGAATGGGATGCTATGTACAGGCAAAACCTGAGGGCTACAGTGTTGATGTGTGAAGCTGTGTCGCCATATTTTATACAGCAGAAAAGTGGCAAGATAGTGAATATTTCGTCTGGTGCAGGTAGACAAAGCTCTCCTACGGCATCAGCCTCCTATGGGAGCATGAAAGCTGCTGTTATTACCTTCAGTCAATACTTAGCAGATAAACTAGGTCCATATAATATCAACGTCAATTGTATTTGCCCTGGCTTGGTTTATACTGACATATGGAAAGAAAAGGCTAAGGGTTATGTAGAAAGCATACCTGAGTACAAAGGCATAGATTCAAGAGAATGGTTTGTTGGCTTTCTCGCTGGTAAATACCCTGAGCTAGCACTGAATACACCTTTAAAGAGAGAGCAAACAGAAGAGGATATGGGTCATGCTGTAGTCTTCCTGGTCTCTGAGGATGCTCGAAATATTACCGGGCAGGCTCTAAATGTCGATGGTGGCAGGGTAAAGAATTAGTGAGGCAATTATGAAAGCAGAGATAGTTTCAATAGGAACTGAACTTCTCATGGGTGAGATAGTCGATACAAATACGCCATTTCTAGCTGACCAGTTGGCCTTGCTCGGCATCGACTTGTACTTCAGCTCTACGGTAGGAGACAATTATGAAAGATTGATGGGAGTTTTCAAGAGGGCATGGGGGAGGTCCGACATAATTATATGTACTGGTGGGCTGGGGCCGACGCAGGATGATTTAACCAGGGAGACTATTGCTGGACTGGTAGATGAGACAGCAGTAGTAGACCCTGAACTGGAGGAAGAACTGGTAAAATTTTTCACCAAACGTGGTGTGAAAATGACTAAGAACAATGTTAAGCAGGCTACTGTGATTCCTTCATCAAAGGCACTCAAGAACCCCAGAGGCACAGCTCCAGGTTGGTGGGTAGAGAAGGATGGCCATATAATAATTGCTATGCCAGGCCCTCCCTCTGAGATGCATTTTATGTGGGAAAACCAGGTGCTTCCAAAGCTACAGCATAAAACGGAAACCGTGATATTGTCACGTACATTAAAAACGTTTGGAGTAGGAGAGTCCCAGGCTGAGGAAATGGTTTCACACCTGGTTCCCTCTGCTAACCCTTCCCTGGCAACCTATGCTAAATCTGATGGCGTTTATTTACGTATTGCTGCAAAGGCGGCAAAATCAGATGTAGCACAAGACATGATTTCAAAAATGGAAACTGATGTAAGAGCAATACTGAACAAATATATATGGGGAGTGGATGATGATACTCAGGAGAGCGTTACAGCCGATATGCTCATAGAAAAGAACCTATCGTTGTCTTTTGCAGATTCATTTAGCGGCGGAATTTTAGCCAATGCTTTATGTGAAGAACCGCGCGCCGAAAGTTATTTTAGAGGGGCTTTGGTGACAGCGTCCAGGGAGGCAAAGATTGCACTGGGAATTGACTCTGCTCTGTTGGATGAAGGAGATTATGACAAGATAGCGAAAGCAATGGCTTCCCTTGTACGGAGCACCTTTTCCACCAATATTGGTATTGGCATCGAAGGTTATACTGAGCGTTCAGAAGGAAGCTTGACTGACAATATATTTGTCGCTATAGAAAGTGAGAATCCTGTAATTCATACCGTAAGAGTACATTCCAGACGGCACCCTCAAATGAAGACAAGAGCAGGACATTATGCTCTTTCAGACCTGAGAGAATTGCTAAGTTAAATATAAAGAGACAGCTAGTCCCTGGCTCCACGCAGGAAAATGGAACAAATGAGTGTTACTGCAAGTATTGCAGCGGCTGCCATGGTAAAAGCGTAATTGAAACTAAACTTGTCTATTAGGTATCCCAGTATCGGCGTGACCACACCGGGCCCTCCACGGCTACCAAAGTAATAGATGCCGAGGATAGTTGAGCGGCGGTGTTCAGGGCTATGACTTATGATATAAGATTCTGATGTGGGCATCAGCATATACATACACATGCCTATACCTGCCATAATAACATAAAGGCCAAATCCAAATGAGGTCAGGTTTAACAGGTAGATGATGGGTCCGGTGATCAGGCTGATTGCCAACATGACACGAACTTTACCCAGTCGGTCGGAGAGGTATCCTCCCAGAGGGCCTGCCCATAGTCCACCAAGGTACACAATAAACAACAATCCTCCTGCTTTTGTATCACCTATACCAAAGCGGTCGACGATGAAAAGGGGGATGAACGATATTACTCCAACAACCAGATCTTTACCTATTATACTCAGAGACATAAAGGAGATCAGTTGTCGTCTTTGGCCTGAGGTCTCTTCAAGAGTATTTATATTGCTGCTGGCTTTTTTAGTTTTGCCATACTGGCCGGTTATTCCCATGCGTCCCAGCATAATGTAGAGAATAAGGCCAAGAGCGATGGCAGGGATAGCAACACCAATAAAAGAAGTGCGCCAGCCAGAGACGGAGGCAATACCCACTGCAATCAGCGGCGCCAGAAAGTAGCTGGCAGTACCGCCTATTTGGTGCAGTCCTAAAGCCCGTCCTCGTTTCTCTGGCTCGACTGCTGCAGAGATCAGTGGTGCTGCGGAAGGGTGATATCCTCCACCAAGAAGACCTAGTAGAACCAGTGCAGCGGCAAGCAGAATATAGTTTGGAGCAAGGCCAGCCATAAGGCCAGCTAGAGATACGCCAGAGATTCCTATAGTAACCAGCAGGCGTGGACTGATACGATCTGCCAGCCATCCTCCAGGTAACTGGCTGATGCCATATGATAGTAGAAATGCCGAGCTTAACCAGCCAGCCTGTGTATAGCTTAGAGTAAATTCTTCACGAATCAGGGGCATCAATGGAACAAGAAGAGCCATTACCACATGGTGCGAAAAATGCGCCAGTATAAAGAGTGGTAATAGTTTTAGAAAAAGCGAACGTTTTTTATTCTCTTGAATGATATTTTCCCTTTCCGCAATTAAACCAATTAGGATAGGAATATGATGGAAGTATTCTAGCATACAGTTTCCTCATTGTATATCGACAATTTCCTTATTTGGGTTATCGTCGCATAGAAAAAATCAAGGGAGACTATAATTCCCACTGCCAGGAGATAAGAATAATTTTGTAAATCGGCTATTAGACTATATCTGGATAGGCTTGTAAGGTTATAATTACATGAAATAGTCAGTCGAGAACTGGCCTGAGTACAGAAGGAGGATAGCATGTCGGAAAAAGGAGCAATATTTATAGTAGGAATAACGGTTCCAAAGGAATATGAAGAGGAGTTTAATGAGTGGAGCGATAATGTTCATGTACCTATGGGATTAAAGTCTAAGTGG
>CAYPSP010000062.1:0-7107 GCA_964413335.1 uncultured Dehalococcoidales bacterium | reverse complement strand
AACAGAAAGAGTTGGTATCAGTAATGTAAATGTACAATTATCACACGCTGGTTTGTTGAAAGCGTTGATAAAAGAAATAGCAATAGATTCAGAAGAAGAGACCAGTTTAATAGATAATGTACTTGATGGGAATTGGCAAGCTTTAATTAGAAAAGAAGAAGGTGAGACAGGAAAGTTTCTTCCATTACTTCTAAATTTAAAGGGAAAATCGAGAAAATTCTTAGAGAATATCAGATCATTGTATCCACAAGCTTCTCCAGAGCTTAAATCACATATGGAAGACTTTATTAATATTACTACATTACTGGATGGTCTATATTTTGATTATGAAATTGATATAACGGCAATCCAGAACTTTGAGTACTATACTGGAATGTGTTTTCAGCTATCGGCCGAAGGTATAAAAATTGGTGGCGGAGGCAGATATGATGATCTTATTCCTCTTATGGATGGAGGGATACGTCCCGCCTGTGGCTTTGCTCTATATATCGACTCGATATTAAAATCAGTGTCGCTGGATAGAAGTGAGAGACAAAAACGAGCAGTTCTAATAAAAGGCGATAATACAATACCACAAAGAATGGAGAATTTTTTCATTTTAGCCGAGTCTCTTCGGAAAGCAGGTTATTCTGTAGACATTAATTTTACTCAGACAGAGCTATTAGAATACCGCTGGATTATTTCGGCTTGCAGAGAAGATATGACCTCTTTCGACGTATTTGATCAAAAACAGCAAGAGCATTGGAATACTATCTCACAGGCAGAAGTTTTAAAGGTTCTTGTCCAGTGAGTGGAATCTCTGAAACACAATTGGACTACGTTAGACTCGCTTTACCCAAAGGCAGACTGATGTCAGCTACCTCCATATTGCTTCAAAATATAGGGCTTGGATTTAACAACTATAAAGATAAAACAAGGCAGTATCGCCTTAAATCAGAGTTATTGCCTCGGCTTTCAGCAAAAATATTTCAAGAGAAAGATATTCCGGTACAGGTATCCATTGGCAACTATGATTTTGGAATATGTGGACTGGATTGGATTGAAGAGCTTACAGCTAGATATCCAGCAAGTGACTTGGTAAAAATATCAAGCCTGGGTTATGGCGAAGGCAATATCTACCTGTCAGCAAGCTACCAATCGGATATAGTAGCTGGGGACGATTTAAAAACCAAGCAGTTCAGTTGGTGTATTGCCACCGAATATCCTAATTTGGCTCAAGCCTTTGCCTTAGAAAAGAGGCTGCGAAGTTTCAATGTTTTTCCTGTTTGGGGTGCTAGTGAAGCCTATCCTCCTGAAAATGCTGATCTGGCGTTATTATGGGCAAAGAATAAAGAAGTACTGGAAGGTTATGGACTAGTACCTCTTAAGAAAATTATATCTAGTACTGCTTATCTGATAGGAAATAGGAAAAGCATTGAAGGTAAGGATCTCAGTCAGGTATTAAATTGTTTTAACGGAAATTATTTTTCTAAACCAATAATATCAACAAAGGAAACAATAAAAAAAGAGAGGCCTGTAGTCTCACTCTCCAATTGGCAGTCAAAAGAGGTCAAACTGGCTTTACCTGATGGGCACCAGCAAAAGCCTACTTCTCAAATACTAGTAAAGTCTGGCTTTAATATCAAAGGCTATTCAGATGTTATCAGCCGTCGCCCCAATACTGATTTTGAATGGCTTGGTATCAAGGTAATCAGACCTCAGGATATGCCACTACAAGTAGCAAATGGCAATTTTGATTTGGCTATAACAGGTACGGATTGGTTTTCTGAACATCTCTATAGTTATCCTGCAAGTCCTGTGGTGAAATTACTTGATTTGGGCTTTGGTGGAGTGAGAATTGTAGCGGCAGTGAGTCAGGAAATGAAGGTAAATAACGTAGATGAGCTAAGATTGTTGACTAGGAATAAAAAATATGCCGCTTTAAGAGTAGCTTCAGAATATATCAACATAGCAGATAAATACTTGCGAGAGAATCATATTCATCCATATAAGTTAATTCCTACCTGGGGGGCAAGTGAAGCATTTTTGCCAGATGACGCTGATTTACTTATTGATAACACACAGACAGGGAAAACACTGGAGAAACACAAGTTAAAAGTAATTGATGTACTTTTCGAATCCACTGCTTGTCTTATTGGAAACAGGGATAAGCTTAAATTACCTGAGAAGAAAAAGAGGGTTGAGTTTCTCACCAAACTATTTAAAACAGGATTATTATGCTAACAATTAAAGGTTTCACCAAGGCTAAGAAATTATTGGAACGGCCGAAGTTCGCTGAAGTTGGCATTTCACCAAAGACAGCAATAAAAATAAAAAATATCTTTGGTAAAAGTCTTTCTGCCAAAGAGGTGGTCGAGCATATCATTTTAGATGTTCAGAAGAGAGGTGATAGTGCTGTTAGCTACTATACCACTAGGATAGATGGAATCGAACTTGACAATACAAAAGTGAGCGAGGAGGAAATTGAAGAGGCATATAACTCAGTAGACACAGAGCTTATAGCAGCGCTTGAATTAGCAGCTAGAAGGATAGAATATTTCCACATCGCCTGCAAACCAGAAATCGGGATTAGTTTTGTAGATAATATTGCGGGAAGAATGATTCGACCTCTGGACAGGGTAGGATTATATGTTCCTGGTGGTACTGCAGCTTACCCGTCGACAGTATTAATGACTGCTATACCTGCCAAAGTTGCTGGGGTCAATGATGTTATATTGGTATCACCCCCAAATAGGGGAGGAGGTATGCATGCCTGCACATTAGCGGCAGCTAAAATAGCCAGGGTTAAGAATGTCTTTAAAATTGGAGGAGCACAAGCTATTGCTGCTTTGGCCTTTGGAACTGAATCAGTACCTAGGGTAGATAAAATTTGTGGACCAGGTAATATATTTGTGACATTAGCTAAGAAGATGGTATATGGTGCAGTTGATATCGATGGTTTAGAAGGTCCTAGTGAGATAGTTATTGTGGCGGATGAGACAGCTAGTCCAATATTATGTGCGGCTGATATTTTAGCCCAGGCTGAGCATGATCCTATGGTCTCGGTAATACTGATTACTACCTCAGATGAATTGGCAAAGCAGATGGAAACGGAAATAATTAAGCAGCTGAAAAAGCTTGAACGAAAAATTATTGCCGAACAGGCTATTGATAGAGGAATTATCGTATTAATAGAAAATATTAATGAGGCTATCAAGTTAGTTAATATTTTCGCACCGGAACATGTATCTCTTATGGTGGCAGATGCAGCTATTATGATTCCTGAAATACATAATGCTGGATGTATATTTGTTGGTGATAATTCGCCTGTTGCTCTCGGTGATTATATTGCTGGCCCAAGTCATGTATTACCAACGGGAGGAAATGCACGCTTTGGTTCTCCTTTAGGAGTGGATGATTTTTTAAAGGTTACTGACATTATCAATGCAGATAAAACTAGCATAAAAGAGTTAGGGAAGGCGGCTATGGTAATAGCCAAGCATGAGGGATTAGATGCACATGCCAATGCGATAGGAATCAGATTAGATTGACAGATGTAGAGATAAAGAGATGAGATTAAAAACTATGTTAAGGTCTGAGATCATGGCTATGGGAGAATACACTCCGATAGAGCCATTGGAAGTTTTAAGTAAAAAAACTATGTTGCCTATTGAACGGATAGTAAAACTTGATGGCAATGAAAACCGATATGGCTGTTCGCCAAAAGTTAATCAAGCTTTGGAGAAATACTCCTATTACAATATTTACCCTGACCCAGAACAGAGAGAATTAAGACTGGCATTAGAAAAACACACTGGTTTTAGATACCAGCAAATTGTATGTGGAAGTGGCAGTGATGACCTCATTGATCTTATCCTTAGACTATTTATTAATCCAGGTGATAAAGTAATTAATTGCCCACCTACATTTGGGATGTATCCATTTAGCACAAAAATATGTGGTGGCGAGGTAATTGATGTACCCAGAGACAATGATTTTAAACTGGATATACAAGGTATTAAAAAAGCTGTGGATAAAAAAACGAAGGTTATATTTCTTGCGTCTCCTAATAATCCTACAGGGAATTGTACTACCAGACAGGAAATAATAGAACTTCTAGTCACTGGCAAGGTTGTTGTTTTAGATGAAGCGTATGTTGATTTCAGTAAGGAGAGCATGGCTGATTTAGTCTCTCAGTATTCCAACATAATTGTGTTACGTACGTTTAGCAAATGGGCAGGGTTGGCTGGTTTAAGGTTTGGTTATGGTTTATTCCCTGAAGAGATAGTTAGTTATCTGATGAAGATTAAGCAACCGTACAATGCTAACGCCGCAGCTAAAGTGGCGGTGATGGCATCTCTTGATGATATAGATTATTTACGTAATAATATTGTAAAAATAATTGCTGAACGCGAGAGGCTTTTTAGCAAATTAGAGGATATTAAATGGCTGAAGCCATACACTTCCAGTGCAAATTTTATTCTTTGTTCAATACAACGAGATGCAGATATATCTATTCATGAATACTCTGAACATAATATGCAACCGCTTGCAAAAATAATCTGGCAGAAGTTACGTTATAAAGGAGTCTTCTTACGCTATTTTGATACACCCAGGTTGAAAGATTTCATTCGGATAAGTGTTGGTAAGCCGGAAGATACGGACATGGTTATTAAAACCTTAATGGAGGTAGCAAAAAATGAATGAAAGGATTTCAAAGGTTAATCGCAAGACAGGGGAAACAGATATTAAAATTGAACTAAATATTGATGGCAGTGGGTTATTTGACATAAAAACTGGAATAAACATCGTAGATCATTTTCTATCTCAACTAGCAAGACACGGGATGTTTGACATAACAATTTCTGCGTCGGGAGATAACCAGCATCATATTGTTGAGGATGTGGCTATTTGTGTGGGGAAAGCCTTTAATGATGCTTTAGGTGAGAAAAAAGGAATCACCCGTATGGGAAATGCTATGGTACCCATGGACGAGGCTTTGGCAGTAGTAGCTGTGGATATAGGAGGTAGAACCTACAGTGTTATTGATGTTTCCTTTGAAAAAAGCAATATTGATGGGCTGGATGCTGATTTAATTCGGCACTTCTTAGAGTCTTTCGCATCTGGAGCGAAGATAAACCTTCACGCCATGGCGCTAACAGGAATTAACGACCATCACAAGGCTGAAGCACTATTCAAAGCTCTGGGACGTGCTTTAGACTCAGCTACTTGCATTGATGATAGAGTAGCTGGAAAAATTCCAAGCACAAAAAATATTATTGACAGTTAAGAGTGGACTGAAACCTTAAAAGAAACTGATACACCTCATTGGTTGACTGAAGAAAATAGCAAGCTGGGGATTTGTTGATGGCATTACCCACGAATATGGAAACTCCTTGTGTAGTATTTACAACACGAAAAGCATCATAATCGGTTTTGTCATCTCCCACTACTATCATTAACGGTTTATTCTTAGGGAAAAGTGTCTTATTAATATACTCAACAGCTTTTCCTTTGTCCCAATTAACTGGAGGTCTGATATCATAGGTTTTCTTATTTGAAGTAACTATTATTTGGTCATAAGCAAGGGGTTCCTTGATGATTTCATTGAAAATTTCATTTAATCTGTTACATTGGACTTCATCTACCAATCGGTAATGCAAACTTAATGTCAGCCTTTTATCCTCTATCCAAGCCCCTTTAATCCCAGCTAAGGCCAAACTGATGTTTTGACCTAAGGTATGCAACAAAGGGATTGCTTGTGCAGCTTCAGAATTAACGAAGCTAGTATTAGGACCCTCAATTTCTAGTCCATGGTTTCCCGCATATAAAGCATCAGTAATGCCCACTTTTGACTGTAAGTCATTCAAGGCTCTACCACTAATAAATCCAAGAGTTAGAGAATGAAATGAAGCTAATTCTTGCAGACAGTCTCTTATTTGTGAAGATAGATAAGCTGTCTCTGGTCTTTTAACGATTGGTGTTAGCGTACCATCGTAATCAAGTAGTAAAACAACATGCTTTGCATTTTTAATTTTAACAGCAATTGAGTCCCAGCATGAGAATAGATGTTTCATAGCACAGGCAAATTGTACTACCAAATACCTGCCAAACCAACTTGATTGTAAGCCATGTTATAATCGAATACAATAAAGAAGGTCAATTGGGAAGTATAAGAAAAAGAGAAGAGGGATAATATTGGAAAAGATTGGAGTATTAACTAGTGGGGGTGATGCGCCAGGGATGAATGCCTGCATCAGAGCGATAGTTCGTATTGCAGCTAGCTATAAGGTTAAAGTAACTGGAATTAAAAGAGGCTATGCTGGCTTACTGGAAAATGAATTTGTAGAATTGAATCCACGCTCAGTTGCCAATATTATTCATCGTGGTGGTACATTTTTAGAGACGGCTCGCTGTGATGAAATGAAGACTACTGAGGGGATAAAACGTTCAATTGAAGCGCTGAAGCGAAGAGATATTGAAGCTTTAATAACTATAGGTGGAGATGGAACATTTCGTGGTGCTGCAGCTCTGGCTAAAGAAGGAATAAAAATAATTGGTATCCCGGGTACTATAGATAATGATGTATATGGTACTGACTTCACTATAGGATTTGATACAGCTATAAATACTGCTCTGGATGCTATAGATAAAATAAGGGATACTGCTGAGTCTTTACAACGTCCTTTCTTTATTGAAGTCATGGGGAAGACAACGGGGTTCATTGCGCTAGATGTAGGGATTGCTGGTGGGGCTGAAGATGTTTTAGTGCCAGAAATAGTTACGAACATAGACGATATCTGTATGAACATAGAGCAGAATATAAATAAAGGGAAAAAATCGAGCATTATAGTAGTTGCTGAAGGAGATGACGCTGGAGGGGTTTTCCAAATTGCTCAACAAGTATGGGAAAGGCTAAAACTGGAGTATAGGGTCTGTGTTCTTGGACATGTACAAAGAGGAGGTTCTCCTACGGTTAGGGACAGAATCTTGGCCAGCAGACTTGGTGTTGCTGCCGTGGAAATGCTGGTTAAAGGGAAGTTTGGTTATATTGTGGGAGAACAAAATTGTAGAGTAACACACACCCCTTTGGAAGATACCTTTAAGAAAAGAAAAGTATTAGATCCT
>CAYPSP010000061.1:0-7167 GCA_964413335.1 uncultured Dehalococcoidales bacterium | reverse complement strand
TATCAGCTATGGAGACTGGACAATCAACACCTTCAGCACCGGTGCAACCCCTTCAACTTCCATACCAATAGTAACACCTCAGCCACCTGCTCCTGCGCCTCCAGCAGCTGAGACAACATCATCGATCCCTTTCTATGTAATGGTGATAATAGCTCTCTCTGTCATACTGGTAGTTGTGATGATTGTGCTGATACAAAGAACAGGAAGATAAAACCGGCAGTCCTTTAACCTACCTGGGACATATCAGTCAGCGACAGGAATGGTGAACGAAAAACAACTGCCTTTACCTTCGTCACTATGCGCTTCGATGTTGCCGCCATGGGCTTGAACCAGTCGCCTGGCAATAGCAAGTCCTATACCACTGCCACCGGTAGCCCTGGTCCGTGATTTATCCACCCGGTAAAAACGCTCGAAAATATTTGGTAAATCCTCTTCAGGAATTCCTTCTCCAGTATCTGTTACGTCTACCCGCACCTGATCGCCATACTGCCCAGCGGTTACGGTAATGCTGCCCGCTATAGTATGAGCCACTGCGTTATCCAGCAGGTTGCGCAACACCTGGCTTATACGCTGTGAGTCTATATTCACTGCGGGCAATGTATCTGGAAGGTCAACATTGAGCGATAACCCTTTATTCGCTATCTGTGGCTGTTTGGCAGTTACGGCCTTCCTGATTATTTCAGCGATATCCTGAGAGTGGCATATCAGTTTTAATTCATCGGCGTCCACCATGCTCAGTTCCTGCAGGTCATCAACAAGGCTGGATAGTAAAACCGCTTCCTCCTCTATGGTGCGAAGTGAATTAGTATCCGCCTCTATCACCCTGTCGCTTATCGCTTCCAGGTAACCCCTGATGTTAGACAGTGGCGTTCGCAGTTCATGAGCAATATCAGCGACCATAGTGCGCTTTAATTTCTCCGCTCTTTCCAGGTCATCAGCCATCAGGTTGAAGGTCTGGGCAAACTCGCCCATTTCGCCCTTATCTTTTACCGACACCCGCTGTGAAAAATCACCATGCCCCAGTCGTTTGGCAGCATGAGAGAGTGACTTTACCGGTGCCAGAATTCTCCGCGACAGCATGAAGGTAACCAGGAGAGCACTGCCTACCGCCAGCAACCCTCCCCACAAGAAAAAGCGTCCAATCACCTGTATAAGGATTTGTAATGAGGCAAAGCCAAGTTCTGACGATGATTTCGGAGTAAGGTAAAGCGTACCTATACTACCCCCCTGCCTTGGAGAAAACAGGGGTATGCTCAGAACATCGGAATCATAAAACTCACCTAAAATTTTTCCCTCAGAATTCGCAACTACTATTCCATCGGTATCGGTGAGTGTGATGTTCTGGTCTAAAAAATTACACCACTGTTCCACAAGGGGTTGAATTCCCTCCCAGCTACCCCGAAGCCAGTAGTAACGGGACAGTTCGATTCCCATCCTTTCTATACGCATCTGGTTGGTATGTTCTCCGAAGCGGCGGATTTCGCCTTGAGTGGCGTGGTTAATGAAAACAAATACTGTGCCTATAGTAACCAGTATGACCACAGCAAAAGAGACAACCAACTTGAAGCGCAGGCTATGTACCACCACTGCGCTCCAGGAATTTATAGCCGACACCATACACTGTTTTTATATAACCGGGGCTGCCAGGCTCCATTCCCATTTTTCGTCTTAGATTGAAGATGTGAACGTCGATGGTACGGTCAAAACCTTCAAAGTCATAGCCGAGGGCTTCTTCAATAAGCTGTGCCCGACTGAAAACCTTACCCACTTCCCTTGCAAGAACTCCCAGCAGTTTAAATTCTAGTGAGGTAAGATTCAGGGTTCTGCCTGCCATAGTCGCCTCCTGTTTATTGAAGTCCATAGTAAGGACACCTCGTTGTATCTTTTCGGGACCCCGCTCACCAGGAAGCCGGCGGAGCACTGCACGTACCCTGGCTGCCAGTTCTCTGGGGCTGAAAGGCTTTATCACGTAGTCATCAGCCCCCAGCTCAAGGCCCTTTAACTTATCCTGGTCGGTGACCCTGGCCGTTAGCATGATAATTGGCACGTCAGACTCATCCCTCAGGATACGGCATACCTGCAATCCATCCATCCCAGGCAGCATAATGTCCAACACAATCAGGTTAGGATGTGCTTCCCTGGCAAGACGTAGAGCTTCAATACCATCGTAGGCGGTCAGCACTTTGTAACCATCGCGGGTCAGGTAGAGTTTAACCAGCTCCACTGTCTTAGCATCATCATCGACTACCAGTATTCGTTTTCCGGCCATTTTAACTTCCTCTGTTGATTTCCATGTTACGGCGCACTCGTCCTTCTATACCAGCTAGCAAACAGCAAAAGAACTGTTGTCTAGTTCACCTGATACTCTTCGATGTTATAGCATAAATATTAAGAAATTGTTAATGGCATAGCCACTGATTTCCATTATTTGAGGTGTAACTCCGTAATCACCTCCTCTTAATCTTATCTTAATGTTAAGGCAGTATACTTATATAAGGAAGTAAAACAAGCCGAGTTAAAAGGAGTAACATTTTGCCCAAACGACTCACCATACTATATATATTACTAGCAATAGGTATCCTTATGGTCATTACCGGTTTAGTTCAGCTGTTAACTTTTCCATAAAATAGAAAGGAAAGTTCGAACTGGAAAATATTTATCTGTTTCTTAACTGGATTTTAACATTTGGCTGATACGATTAATACAGAAATCTAAATAGAAAGGAGGTAAAAATAGTGAAAAAGCATAAGAAATTGATTATTAGTACCATGATAGCAGCTGTGATGCTCTTTGGCAGTATCGCTGGGGTGGCTTTCGCTGATGATGGCAGCGAGGGAGCAGGGTTTCATGAAAAGCTCGCCGAAAGCCTTGGTATTACTCCAGAGGAATTACAGTCTAAAATAGCCGATATCAGGGGAGATATGCCACAGAGAGGTGTCGAAAATCGGCAAAGCAGGCGAGGACCAGATGGGAACATGGGTAATCTCTTTGCAGAGCTTGACGAAGAAACTCAAGCTGCCCTGAAGAATGACCTGGATCAGGCTAGAGAAGAGATGCATGGCAAAACAACTGAGATACTGGAAAGCTACGGAATCGATGTTGATGTAATAAAAGCTAAATTTGCCGAGAATGCTGATAACAGAATGCCCTTCAACGGCTTCATGGGACCCCGTGGTGCCAGGGGTGGAATACGCGGCTTTGGAGGTCCAGCTACCGCGGTAGAGTAAAACTCCCAGTAGAAATACTGTTTTAAATAAAGAAGAGAGGGGAGAGAACATCTCCCCTCTCTTCTTTTGTATGATAGACAATACCACTTATTTCGGGTTACCACGATTACAAAGCTGTCTTGTAATGATGATTAAGAAAAATCCAATTATTTTTCGCTTTAATTTTTTACTTTCTTGACGATCTCCACCTCTCCTTTTTCGCCATCCACGCTGATAATATCTCCTGTCTGAATACACTCAGCGATGTTTTCTTTAAAGCCATAAACCATTGGAGTATTGGTAAGGATAGCCCCTGATACGGTGGTGCGCTGTGCCCTGTTGCACACCAAAGCCAGAGGTGCGCAGTTACTTCTATACAGGTAATAGTAGCCAAAGGTCTCTCCTGCACCACCTTTTCCTGCAGGGAAGACCAGTATTTTACCTTTCATGTTCTGCCCTCTAGCTTCGTGCCCTACTTCTACTATTTCCCCCGTCTCCCAGTCTGTTCCAGCCCAGAAAGCAACCAGTTCGCTTGTTACCAGCGCCTCACCTTCCACCCTTTTTTGTTTAGAAACACTCTGCCCTTTAAAAAACGTCATAACTATTATTTCCTCCTTTCCCATTCGCCGCTGAGAGCAGCCTTCGCACAGTCCCTTGTACTACCGAACCAGACCGAGCGCTTTGCTTTACTGGAAAAGCCGGAATAAAAGAAGGCAGCTTTAATTGAGTTAGTGGCAATGACGCCGGTAGCCTGTGTTCCTGAGAAAGCAATACACATATCTGAGGTTAACATCACCCCGGCGTCTTTAATCGCCTGGGCATATCCCATATCCTCGGCAACTTTAAGCAGGGAATGAGTAGTGACTGCAATGAACTTGACCCCTTCTTTAATTTTCTTACCCTGTAACACTTCTGCAAGTTCCCGTAATTCAATCATGGTAAGATGAGGACAACCCATCATTATATAATCAAGATGACTGTCTGTGGCAGTACAGGTAATCTCATAGGCTGCCTCTATTTCCTGCTTCCCTATAAAAACTTCATCTACTGGTTTCCTGCCCCCCAGTGCAGCTTCGAGGGTTGGCGCTTCAGGAGTAACCCCAACGATATGCATTATCGCCAGCCCGGATTCCACGGCGATTGGAGCGATGAAATGCTTCAGATGGTTATAACCAATTGAAGTCGGGATCCCTTCAAAAACGGGTGTCTTATCCATTGTTTTTCTGCTTGCCGCAAAGCTCAAGGCATCATAATCTGCATCGGTAAACTCATTAACATCAAGGTCATCTTTAAGCCTGACTACCACTTCAGCAAATCTATTGCCATCCAGATGAACCCCTGCCTCGGGAGTACAGCCGGTAATTGCAGAAGCTAAAGAGGTAATACCATCATCACGCTCACAGCGAGAACCATATATGGTATTTGCCCATAAAATAGCATTGGATTCAGCGATACTGATATGCTGGCCGAACCTGGTCGGATATACGTAGAAAGGCAAAGCTGAGTAATTAGGAATTACTCCGAGCTTCTCGTAACGTGCAGTCGCTGCCCCCATAATCTGCCTCATTTCCTCAATAATTGAATCAGGAAACTCCATCTGGCTGGCGATGTTCAAATCCACAAACATGGGTTCGATGGTTGTTGGTACCTTGAACTGGTCTATATCCTGGAGCAATTCCCATGTCATATCGTGAGCCCATTGCCCCTGTCTTCCATAAGGGAAGAACATCACATCCGGTGGCATAAGATGTGCATACGTAATTTTGACCATTCTTTCCGCCCCAACCCCATCCCCTATAGCACAGAGGATTTCCATCGCCTTTTTTCGGCCTGCTCCCTCTTTACCAGACAGCATCCGCTCCTCCACAACATCCAAATACATATTGCTTGCCTCCTTTCACTTTTCTTTCAGTATGCCATATTATAGTTTATCTAGCCAGAATAATAACCTGAATAGCCTTTTAATAATAGCTATAATTCACTGATGGTTAAAATGCTCAGCTTTACAAGGGATATTACCGTACTGTATATTGACTGGTTAGCATGGTTTACGGTTTATTAAAATGCTGAAACGTAATCAATTCATTATATTTATGGCCCTCCTACTCCTCATGGTCTCCGCACTTGGCTATACTATTCATTACCTTATCTTCAAAGACCTTTACCATATTTTTATTTATATGATCGGAGATTTCGCTTTTTTGCCACTTGAAGTATTGCTGGTAGTGTTGCTTATTGAACGAGTCTTAGCTTATCGTGAGAGGCAGGACAAAGCACTAAAGCTTAACATGGTGATAGGCGCCTTTTTTAGCGAAGTCGGGAATTACCTGCTTGAAAGCCTGCTTGAACAATTTATTAACAAGGAAGAAATAACACAACATCTTAACGTCTCTGAAAAATGGACAAAGGCCGATTTCAAGAAAGCTACCCGATATGCTTACCACTTAAAAGTAGACGTTGATTGTCATCATGTTGACCTCACCAGTCTTAAAGCTTTTTTATCACAGAATCGTCCATTTATACTTGGGCTACTGGGTAATCCCAACCTAATGGAACATGATACTTTTACCGATTTACTCTGGGCAGTTACCCACCTCGATGAAGAACTTGAAGCAAGGACATCTCTTACCGGGCTTCCCGATACAGACCTTGCACACCTGGATATTGACATTGAAAGATGCTACGACCACCTGGCCAGTGTCTGGCTGAGCTATGTAGAAAACGTAAAATCAAAATACCCATACCTCTATTCCTTGATTCTAAGAATTCATCCCTTCCAAGAAAACAGGACGCCCCTAGTTTCATAGCAGTTTTCCCACTGTGAACTACTACCTTTTTCTCCTTGAAGTATTTATCTGCTGTTTACTATAGCCCGTTAAACTCTTCAGATGGAATAACGAGTATCTTCTCGGCAACCTTACTAAAATGAAATCCCTGGATAGCAAATGTTATCGATAGGGGGAAAGACTCAGGTTTGTTAAGCAATGTCCAGATAAACAGCCTCCAGTAATATACTCTTCCTTTCCCTTTAATTCCCAGAACCCAAATAGATTTAACCAAGGTTTGTATCCGTTCAAGTCTAATTGAACCTTTTTTCACTTTTTGGGGTTTATATTCTTCCAAAAAGGTTTTAACACGCTCGTAGTATGGTTTTGGCGAATATATTGTACTGAGGATGTGCCTGTAACCATTGGTAAGTCTTTCTCTGCCCATTCTAGGAATGATATTGGTTGAGCCATCCGTATTATCACCAGAACCGCCAGGCAGCAAGCGATTCTCCTTTTCCAGACGTTTGTAGAGTGCTGTTTTTGGAGGAGCCATCAACACACCTACCATAGCGGTAACAATTCCACTCTGCTGAATGAAATTAATCTGGCTCTTAAAAATCGAGAGCGGGTCACTATCAAAGCCTACAATGAAGCCTCCCTGCACCTGGAAACCATAATTCTGAAGCTTTTTAACTGATGCCAGTAAATCACGACCCTTATTTGGCATCTTGTTACATTCAATCAGGCTTTCCTCATTAGGGCTTTCAATACCAACAAATACCGTATCAAAGCCTACCTCTGTCATAGCCCGCATGAGCTCTTCATCGTCGGCAAGATTTATGGATGCTTCCGTGAAGAATGAAAAGGGATGATTCTTCTCTTTGCTCCATTGCGCCATTGCTGGCAATATCTCTGTCTTCAACTTCCGTTTATTACCAATGAAGTTATCATCGGTGAAAAAGATACTGTCTCGCCAGCCTTCGTCATATATGGCTGTTAGCTCGGCAAGTACCTGATCACTGGTTTTCGTTCGTGGTATATGACCATTCATCACCACTATGTCGCAGAACTCGCAATTGAAAGGGCAGCCCCGGGAATACTGAATACCTGCAAAGTGATATCTATCCATGTCAACAAGTGACCATAAAGGCACCGGGCTGGTGGTAATATCCGGCCTCTCCTCAGCGTTATAA
>CAYPSP010000060.1:0-7206 GCA_964413335.1 uncultured Dehalococcoidales bacterium | reverse complement strand
TATCGAAATGGGTCATAACGCAAATCAAGAGATCATCAATCTCCAGAAGAAATTCCAGGAAGCCTATGGTAAAAATAAAATACCGCTTGAAGTCCAAGAATTAGCACCTGAGCTAAATAACAGTATAAGTGCCCTGTTTGATACTAAATTGGAGACTGCTTTAACTAAAGCAGATAAATCTGAACGCGCACAGGCTTTGAACATGCTTGCAGCTGAATTGCAACGTGATTTGGCAGATAGGTTCCCTGAAAATCAAATAAACCTCGCTTTTCAAGCTCAGCTAAAAAAAGGGGTCAGGAGATGGATTTTGCAGCACCAGCGGCATGTTGATGGCCGTCTGGCTGATGAGATTCGCCCCATCTCATGCCAGGTTGGCATATTACCCCGTACGCATGGTTCTGCACTATTTGCACGTGGGGAAACTCAAGTATTAACCATCACCACTTTAGGGTCATCCAGACAAGAGCAATCACTGGATGGACTGGGTTTAAAAAACACCAAGCGTTTCATGCACCATTATAACTTCACTCCATTTTCTACTGGTGAGGTAAAGAGAACAGGCTCGCCAGGGAGGCGAGAGATTGGACATGGAGCTCTAGGAGAGCGCGCTATAAGACCAATGTTGCCTTCGGAAGATGATTTTCCCTATACCATTCGCCTTGTATCAGAGGTGCTCGGATCTAATGGGAGTACTTCTATGGCAAGTACTTGTGCTTCAGCTCTATCTCTGATGGATGCTGGCGTGCCCATCAAGACCCCCGTAGCTGGTATAGCCATGGGATTAATCACAGGCGAAGAAAAAGACTATATCATTCTAACAGATATCGAAGGATTTGAAGACGCAAATGGGGATATGGATTTTAAAATTACTGGCACTACTGAAGGAATTACGGCCTTGCAACTTGATATCAAGCTCAAAGGCATGGATCTCGAAATCTTATCAGAGGCTATGAATAAAGCACGCCAAGCTCGTCTAGAGATATTGGATAAGATGGCTCAGGCAATTAGTACCAGTCGCCTAGAACTTAGTCCATATGCACCTAAGATGAGTAAACTAACTATCGATTCAAGTAAAATTGGTTTAATTATTGGTCCTGGGGGCAAAACTATAAGGGCAATCACAGATGAAACAGGCTCAAGCATAGACGTAAAAAATGATGGCAGCATCATCATCGGTTCTCCAAATGGAGAGTCTGCCCAAAAAGCAATTAAAATGATAAAGGACCTGACTCGTGAAGCAAAACTTGGAGATGTCTATACTGGAAAAGTCACTCGTATATTGAACTTTGGTGCCATGGTGGAGATTCTCCCAGGGAAGGAAGGGCTTGTTCACGTGAGCGAGCTGGCAGACCAGTACGTTTCCAAGGTTGAAGACGTGGTTAAAGAGAACGATGAGATAACAGTAAAGGTTATCGAAATTGATAATATGGGCAGGATAAATTTATCGCGCAGAGCAATATTACAAGGTTCCTCCTATACACCTAAAACTGAAGATAGAGGCTCCTCAGGTTCCAGAAATAATTCGCATAAAGGAACGGATCACCCAAGCCATTCCCCTAATAGATACACCGGACATAACAATTATACCAAATAAATTCATCTGATTATTAGGGAGGAAAATTGGTGGAAGTTGTAAGAGTAGTTGTTAATGGTGCTTTGGGGAAGATGGGAAGAGAGGTGACCCATGCTGTGTTCTCTGATTCTGAATTAAAGATGGTCGGGGCAGGGGAACAATCAGTGCTTCAGGAATATCTACAGTTACCAGGAATCTCAGAAGAGATTCCTTTCTCATCTGATTTAGACTCTCTTCTAGTTAAGTGCAAGCCCAATGTTATTGTTGATTTTACCAATGCAAGTTCCGTAATGAATACTTTTCGCATTGCTATTAAACGACAGGTTAATATGGTTATAGGGACTACAGGGCTGTCTGAGGAAAACATAACTGAAATCAATAAATCATGCCAGCAAAACAGTCAACTTGGCATTATTATTGCACCTAATTTTTCGCTGGGAGCAGTATTATTGAAGCATTTGGCTAAAATAACTTCAAGATTTTTCGACTATGCCGAGATTATAGAAATGCACCATGAAAAGAAGATTGATGCGCCTTCGGGAACAGCTATTGATACCGCAAGAGCCATGTTGCATGAAAGAGGTAAACCATTTATTTCAGCTAAAACTGAAAAGGAAGTGATTCGCAATACCAGAGGCGGTGAATTAGAGGGATTAACTATTCATAGCATGCGACTTCCAGGGTTTATTGCAAGTCAAGAAGTAGTATTCGGTGGGTTAGGACAAACTTTAAAAATACGCCATGATTCCATAAACAGGGAATCTTTCATGCCTGGCGTAATCCTAGCAATCAAAGAGGTAGTTAACCGAAAAGGCTTAACTGTCGGGCTAGAAACCTTATTAAATCTATGAGGACAAAGGTATGGAAAAACTAAATGTAGCTGTCGTTGGAGCTACAGGGCTTGCAGGGCGAGAATTTATTAAAGTGCTAGAACAACGAAGGTTTCCTGTTGGCTCTATCCGCCTATTTGCTTCTGAACATTCTTCGGACACGGAACTTTTCTTTGACCACAAGAGAATTCAAATCGAAGAAGTAACTCCTGACGTCTTCATTGATACAGACGTGGTCTTTTTTTTCGCTGGTACCGATGTCAGCCGCCGTTTAGTACCCCAAGCGGTTGGAGCCGGCGCTGTAGCCATTGACAATAGCTCTGCCTTTAGTGGTGAAGCTGGAGTACCACTGGTGGTCCCCGAGGTAAATCCAAGCGATATAGAATGGCATAAAGGCATAATAGCCAACCCAAATTGTACTACAATTCAGCTAGCAGTAACTTTAAATCCTCTACATAAAATTACTCCTGTTAGGCGAGTTGTTCTAAGCACTTACCAATCAGTATCAGGTAGTGGTACCGCAGCTATAAAGGAACTAACAAGTCAAACAAGATTAGTCTTAGATGGCTATCGCGTTTGTCCTCACGTTTATGCTCACCAAATATCTTTCAATGTATTGCCCGAAATTGGTCTCTTTTTAGATAGTGGCTATACAAAAGAAGAGCAGAGAATTGCAGATGAGACACGCAAGGTAATGCATGTTGAAAATATTGCTATTTCGGCAACCTGCGTCAGGGTTCCTGTCTACTTTGGAGATAGCGCATCAGTGCACATCGAATTTGAGTCATCCATGAGTTTAGCCAAAGTGAGAAGACTTCTAGCTGAGGCCCCAGGAATCCGAATCGTTGATGATTGTAGTGTTAGCCTTTATCCACAACCATGGGCAAGCAGTGACTCAAACCTTATTTTTATAGGTAGAATCAGAAAGGACCTTTCATCATCGAATGGAGTTGCTCTATGGGTCGTTGCTGATAACATACATAAGTGTACAGCTTTAAATGCCATGATAATTATGGAAGAAGGAGTACGTAAAGGCTGGATAAATAAAACAGGAAACCATAGGAGGTTTTAAGATGAAAAATTTGGGTCGTTTGTTAACAGCTATGGTAACCCCATTCGACAATAATGGAAAGGTCGACTATCAGCAGGCAAAAAATCTTGCTCAATCATTACTTGATTCTGGTAGTGACGGACTTATCATCTCTGGTACAACAGGGGAATCTCCTACTCTTACCTTTGAGGAAAAACTTCATCTTTTTTCTGAGGTGAAGTCAGCTATAGGAGACCGTGGTGCACTAGTAGCAGGAACAGGGAGTTATAATACCAATGCAAGTCAGGAGCTAACTCATGAGGCTGAGAAAATAGGAGTAGATGCCTGTCTGCTGGTAGTTCCTTATTACAATAGACCAACTCAGCAAGGTTTATTTGAGCATTTCAAGGCTATTGCACAAGCCACCTCCCTACCTTGCATTCCATATAATGTACCCTCACGCACTGCCCTTAACTTAACTGCTGAGACCATTATAAAGCTAAGCCAAATTGATAACATCGTTGCCGTAAAAGAAGCCAGTGGTAATCTGCGCCAAGTGACTGAAATTATAGAGGGAACTTCCAAAGATTTTATGGTTTACAGTGGCAATGATAGCGATACCTTACCTATTCTCGCTTTAGGTGGTTATGGAGTAATCAGTGTTGCTTCACACCTCATCGGCTTACAAATAAAAAAAATGATAGAGACCTTCTTAAAAGGAGACAGTCAAATGGCTGCTGAAATCCATCGTCATTTGTTGCCTTTGATGAATTCCTTATTCATCATCACTAATCCCATGCCTATTAAGTATGCCTTAAATTATATAGGCTTTCCTGTAGGTAAACCCCGCTTGCCTTTACTTGAGGTAGATAGTAAACCAGCAGAGATAATAAGAACAATGATTGACAACAATATAATTGACCTGCCTGGTATTACAAAGGTTTCATAGAAAAGAATACAAAAAACTATCCCAAAACGAAGACCTCATCTCAACCAAGAATAGGTCTTACCATTATTGTCTGGTCACGGTGTGGCCCTACGGTTACAAAACTAACATGGCAGTGTAGTAGTTCCTCAATTCTACCTATATAGCGTTGGGCTGCTGATGGTAGTTGGTTAAATGTCTTAGCTTCTGCTGTTAGCTCTTCCCATCCATCCATTTCTTCATATATAGGTTGACTTTTTTCTAAGACGTCTATACTACTGGGGAAATAATCCAGCACCTCATTATCAACCTTATATCCAGTACATATTTTGAGCGATGAGAAACCATCATATATATCTAGATGAGTTAACGCTATATCACTAATACTATTTATCTGAACACTATATCGTCCGGCTACTGCATCAAACCATCCACATCGCCGCGGTCTACCAGTAGTAGTACCAAATTCATGCGCCTTCTCTCGTATTAACTCACCTGTCTCATTTATTAATTCAGTAGGCATAGCCCCACTTCCAACTCGGGTAATATATGATTTAAACACCCCCAAAACACGATTAAATTTCATCGGGCCAATACCTGAACCTAACGAGCCTCCTCCTGCTAATGGAGAAGATGATGTTACATAAGGATAAGTACCAAAATCAGTATCAAGCAGGGATCCCTGTGCTCCCTCAAGTAAAACAAATTTCCCTTCTTCTACTGCTCTATGGATCATCGGTCCCGTGTTTCTAATAAGGTGACTTAACTGCTCTCCGTAGAGGTTGTATTGCGTAATTATTTCTTCCAGTACCAAGGGAGGACGGTTATATATCTTAGTGAGGATAAGGTTTTTTAGTTCAAGGACAGGTTTCAATCGCCTTAGCAATGTATCTTTATCCAGTAAGTCTTCGGCACGGATTCCTATTCTGGCAGTCTTATCAGTAAAAGCAGGCCCAATTCCTTTACGTGTTGTACCTAAAGCTCCTTGCCCTCGCCTTTCTTCTTCTAGTCCATCAAGAAGAATATGATAAGGCATTATGATATGTGCCCGATCACTAATAAACAAGCGACTTGTATCTACTCCATTAGCTTTCAGTTCACTTAATTCACTAAGTAATGCTTCAGGATTAACAACCATTCCGTTGCTGATAATACAAGTTGCCCTGGAATTGAAAATGCCCGAGGGCACGAGATGCAATTTGAAAGTACCCTTATTGTTTATTACTGTATGTCCAGCATTGTCCCCCCCTGAAAAGCGTATCACCATATCAGCTTTCTCAGCTAAGTAGTCAATTACCTTTCCCTTGCCTTCGTCTCCCCACTGGCCTCCAATGAGAGCGAACACCGTCATAAAGTTGCTCCTTTTTTATATGTTTTCCTTAAGTAATACAATCTTTGAAATACGGTAACATAAACAAAAACCGCTAAAATCAACAAGACGATGAATATCTGGTTTAATAGTAAACCAATTGTTAGCACCACAACTCTCTCAGCCCTTGTAAACCATCCTACCTTGCATTCCAGCTTCAGCCCTTCCGCCCTAGCTCTCACATAACTGACAAGGAAAGAGCCAATGATTACAAAAAAAACAAGACTAATTTCCAGGTTACTTCCTTTGGACATGAAGTAGAACAATAGACCACAAAATATTGCTGCTTCGGAAATACGATCTACAGTAGAGTCTAAGATAGCTCCAAAACTCGTGGTCTGTTTATTGAAGCGTGCTAAAGCTCCATCCAGAAGATCAAAAAGCCCCGAAAGCAAAACCAGAATCCCTCCTATAAAAAAATGGCCTGTAGCTATTATATAAGCTGCCACAAGACTAACAGTTAAACCAATAAGAGTGAGGGCATTAGGTGTTATGCCTATCTTATTTAAAATACTAGTAAAGGGATTAGTAATTCGAGACTCCATATTATCCCTAATTTGTGTTAATTTAATCATTTTAGCTTTTCTAGTTTAGTTGCCACTTTCTCTCTACCAAACCACAATATCTCTTCAGATTTGCAATAGAATATCAGTAACAACCAAATTTACTCTTCCTGCTGGCACAATAATAACAGTTATCACCACCTGCAAGCATATACATTCAGCCTTTTCTCTTCTCCAGTGCCCTCTGTTTGGCTTATAAACTTGTTATTATTACAGCCTTAAGTCCTACTACTTGCTCTCAATATCTCCTGGTTCAGGTAAAGTAAGCAGCCCCTTCTGTCCTTCTCCTGTAATGAAACTTTCGGTTTCTGAATGAGCTTCGCTATCGGAATACTGAATTGGTGGAGATTTCATGAAATATGATGAGGGTGCTACGATAGCCCCACACAAGCCTCGATCAAGCGCTAACTTACAACACCTAACGGCATCAATAACAACACCAGCAGAGTTAGGACTATCCCATACCTCCATCTTCAACTCTAAATTCAATGGGACATCGCCAAAAGTTCGCCCTTCCATCTTTATGTAACAGAATTTACGGTCATCTAGCCAAGGAACATAGTCACTTGGGCCGACATAAATATTATTAGAGCCAATATCATAATCTAGCTGAGAGGTAACGGAGTTAGTTTTAGAAATCCTTTTAGATTCCAATCTATCTCTCTCTAGCATGTTATAAAAGTCTGTATTACCACCAAAGTTTAACTGATAAGTTCGTTCAAGCTTTACTCCTCGATCACGGAAAAGCCTGGTCAGTACTCGATGAGTTATAGTAGCTCCAACCTGTGACTTGATGTCATCACCAATAATAGGTAAACCGCACTCAGCAAAGCGCTTTTGCCAATAAGCTTCTCTAGCAGTGAAAACTGGTATACAATTAACCATGCCGCAACCTGCGGCCAGTATTTGCTCTATA
>CAYPSP010000059.1:0-7241 GCA_964413335.1 uncultured Dehalococcoidales bacterium | reverse complement strand
GCATATATCTTGGCAACAGAAGCTAGCGCTCTCACGTTCTGGTTACCATTATAATAAGGGATGTCATCTCTACCGGTAATTTTTTCTACTCTTCCGTTAACCACTTTGACTTTCACTGGCGAGTACCAATCACGTTCAGTGGTCGTTGTGTTAACCCAGCGAACTTCTGGTTCTGTGCTGACATCATATGGTTCAAGAAGTTTTAAGGTACTGGTATCATATGTCATATTCTTTGAAGACTGTTCATTGCCGTTATTAGAAAAGGCATTATCCCAGCCAGCTACCTCTGGTAAAAATTCACAGATAAATTTGACAACAGGTTTATAGAATTTAGAATCGGTTTTATTAAGACAAGTTTGCAGTGCTGGAACCCATTTCAACAGATGATGTTTCAGGAAGCTGTCAGCATCATAGATGGTGCCATCGCTGCTGGCATTGCGACATAGAAAATGCATAAATTCAAGTTCAGCAGCAAGGTGGTCTGGCAAATCAGCAAACCGACGTGATACACGCAAACTATAACGTTTGTACTGTTGCTTAACGGCAATCGTGCTGTCTCCTACTAAATGCTTGTTTGACTCTAATTGCATCGATTCGTACGGGTAACAGACGGTACCGCTTCCTGCATATATGAAAAGCCCTGTATACTCTATCTGCAAGTCTTCCAAGTTAGCTTTCGAAAGAACGGGTGAAACCGATTGCCTGAATTCTACAAGGCTATTATTTAAACCTGGGGATGAAGGCAAATCCTGAAGAAGTATATCTATTTCAGCGAAAAATGATTTACTTAAGTAATTGATATCAGACAGTGCAGGGTACTTCAGACACTGAGAAAGTAATCTAAATATTTCACTGAGCTGTTCAATCATTAACTTTTCCCCCAATACATTTTCAAAGTGTTCTGTTCTAGTTAGTCATCATGTGCTTTTAGCGTTACGATGAAACGCTATCAAAATAAATCGATTAGTTCATGTTCCTTAAATTATAGTTGTGCTTACTGAGCACTGTCAACACTTCTGGTTTCTAATATGCTGTTTAACTTATATCTTAAGTAACGTAATAAAATGTTGGGCTGTTCCTAAAAACTAGCCCTGAGATAATGTTAACAATATGGATCGCAGGTTGTTCGCCATGGCTACTAGATATGCCAAGAGAGCCATGTTTGCCAGTTTCCTGTTAATCATATAGAGAAGGTACTGCCACCCAGGAAGCAGAAAAGGCTACTACCAGCTATCAGTAAAGAACAACTGGATGTACTGTTACAACATGCTTAAGAGGCTAGGCAAGGCAACTGGTATACATTGCAATGCACATAGCTACAGACGTGGTTTCTATGTACATAATGTTAAATCAGGGCTTAGTAATAAGGTGATTCAATCACTAGGAGGATGGGAGACTCCTAATATGGTCAGTCACTATGCAGCAAGCCTGACTTTTGAAGATGTATCGAGTCTATATAAGGCTATTAACTCCGTTGACTAGCAAGTAGCAGTACAAAGCTAAGGTATAGTTGGGGTATCTATTATTAGGTATAATCGTAGTATCACCTATGATGATTATCTAATCCACTATAAGCGGGTTAATCAAGGTTAACATAGGTTGAGGTATAATAGTCAAAATGGGATGTAATCATGACAAATGTAATTATCATGGAGGTGAGATGTGGCATTTAAAGTAGTCTTTCTTGCTCATGCCCCAGATGCAGATCCAGAGAAGAATAGAAGTATAATAGAAACAGCAACATACAAACTCATTTCAATAGTGGTCAGAAATCAAGTTCAGGCGGTTGAAGAATGTAATAAACTTGTAAAAGAAGATGGCATTCATTCTGTCTTACTTTGTCCAGGTTTTTCGAATAAGGATGTTGCAGAGATAACTGAAGCAGTTGGGGAGAACGTCGGGGTTGCTGTGGCAAGAGGAACTAGTCCAGGTCGTAGAGTACCAGCAGAAGTTAGGATAAAGGCTTACTCTTCTTAAATCATAGACTACCTGACTTGCTGAACTCATCATGGTGACTTAGACTACTTCTTCAGATTATCTGATGGTGGCATCCTTCATCAGGAGGTTTTCAAAGGTAAAAGTTCACAACTTCAGGGTGATAGTTCACAAGAGGATTAAAGCTATTAATATATATCGTAGTTTGCTTGGGTACTCCCCCACCCTTCATTACTTCTAAAGGGTTTTACCGTTGATACTCTCTCAGAAGAAATTTTTTATTTTACGACGAATCCAACATCTACTCATTAGATATTCTATCTTTGTGGAGTTTGACTTGAGTATTACAGTCAGGTTAATGAGGGTTAACATAGGGTAGGACAAAATATACTATATAAAATAAATAGGCTAACCTACCCTAACATCCTAACCTTTATCCCTATGCTTGATTGAGTGTTTCCCAGTATAGTTACGAACAAGTAATATTACGTTACTTCTTACCCATCAGCATAAGCACACCCATGACAATAAGAAAGATACCAACAACCCACTGTAGTATGTGAGGGACAAAGATAACTAATAAACCTGCAACAATAGATAGAATACCCATGATCATTTTGTTCATAATATCAACCTCCCTGTAAAGAATGTGGCATGCTACCATGTTTATCAACTGGTGTAACCCCCATTATCCCGAAAACACTCCTAGCAATCTTGTGTGTTAACACTGTTGCTTAACAGGCAATAGTTCAAAGTTATAAGCTCACAAAGCCAGGCTAGTTATTCACAGTTTAACAAAGATGGGGGGCAAGGTATTCACAACCAACAATTTCCCCTGTTGGGCTTTCCTATAATTGAAGCAGAATAAAAGGACTTGGCTAATCTTAGCAACTGCCGCCGACGGCTTATATGCTGTCCTGGGCAATCCTCCCGCCTGCTTCTGGATTCAAAATACGGGTAACTCTTAATCTATAAATGCTATTATTATCAAAAGAAGTTCAACAGGATATAACAGAAAGGTAACAATGAAAACAAAATTAATAATCACACATCCTGGGAGTGCACATTTTGACGAGGTGACAGCCGTCAGCCTCATCCTTGCCGTGCATGACGAAACGGTGTTCAGGATTGAGCGGCGTGAGCCCACACAGGGAGAGTTAGATAATCCAGATGTCTGGGTGGTAGACATCGGAAATAGACATGAGCCGGAGAAGCGCAATTTCGACCATCACCAGAACATAGACTGCCCAGCCGCCTTTGTATTGGTGGCTGAATACCTGGGGCTTCTAGAGACCTTGTCCGTCATGCCATGGTGGCATTTCAAGGACAGCGTTGACCGCTTCGGACCATGTAAAAGCTCTGCAATATTTCATGCCGGAGATGACCTCGTAAACCAGAACCCAGTAGAGAGCTGGCTCACGGCTAGATTCGCTTCCCAGCCGGAAGCATCCCTTCCTCTACTTAAAGCTTTTGGCGCTTATATTATCGAGGGTGCTCGCATGACTAAAAGCCAGATTGATTTTTGGAAAAACTGCTCCAGGTTAGTAATTGCAGGCGTTCCTGCCATGATTGGTAAGACCAGGGAATCAGCAGGGCTAGAGGAGTTTCGCCGCATGGAAGACAATCCACCAGATATCGTCATCTCCCTTGACCGCCGTAGTAAAGGCTGGCGCCTTTTCCGCTACGACGGAACACCGGTTGATTTTTCCCTGATTTCAGACCGCCCGGAGATTGCTTTTGCTCATAAAAGCGGATTCATGGCCACAACCAAAGAGCGCATTGGTATCAACGACCTTATTGCACTGGTGAGCAAGGCTGTTATCGGTTCTTAATGTAGTGTATATATATTTATAAGTAAGAATGAATAATAACAAGGGCACACCCTCTATAAATCCTCTGATACTGATTGAATTGGTGCGGATGCGGATGCCTTTTGGGAAATATAAAAATTATATCCTTTGTGACCTGCCTGAACCTTACCTGGTATGGTTTCACAGGAAAGGTTTTCCTCAGGGAGAAATTGGCATGCTATTGTCCGCTCTTTATGAAATTAAAGTTAACGGATTGGAATATCTTCTTGAGCCAATCAAGGATAATCAGCCATGAAGCGGGCTGGAAAATATAAACGGTTATTTACAAGCCAACCTGTTTGATTATCGCCTCAACATGTTTCCCAGTGCTTACCAGTTCTTCTTTCCTTGCCTTTGGCAACTTCTTAACCTTACTTTCCACTCCCAGTGCCAGGCTTCTACTACCTAATTTCTTTTGGAAAACCAACTTCAGTGGCCCCCTGCCTCGAAGGTACTTTGCGCCCATATCGCCACTTCCCTGATGCTCCGTAAACCTGCGAGCAACGTCAGTCGTAATTCCGGTATACAAACTCCCGTCGTGACATCTAATCAGGTATAAATACCAATCCGGCATAATCTTTATTATTAACTGTCTGCCCCAAGTTGTTCAGGAGGGAACACATTCGACCTCATTGACAGAGAAATGCGTTTACGTTCCGCATCGACCGTGAGTACCGTGACCGTAACCTTTTGATTGACACTGACTACGTAAGCTGGATTTTTTACAAATTTATCAGACATTTCACTAATGTGTACGAGTCCATCCTGATGAACGCCGATATCAACAAAGGCTCCAAAATTGGTCACATTGGTCACAATTCCTGTCAGCTTCATTCCAGGAATAAGCCGGTCAATCGTCCTGATGTCCGCGGCGAAAGCAACCGTCTCAAATTGTTTACGAGGGTCACGCCCCGGTTTTGCCAGCTCTAGCATGATGTCCTGCAACGTCGGCAGCCCATGTTCTTCCCCGATGTAACTTTCCAGATTAATCCGGCGACGGATATCCTCACGGCTCATGAGATCAGCCACCACACAACCCATATCCCTGGCCATACGGTCTAAGATATGATAACTTTCCGGGTGCACGGCGCTGGCATCGAGGGGGTTCTCTGCATTATCAATACGAAGAAACCCGGCAGCCAGTTCAAACGCCTTTGGGCCAAGCCGCGGTACTTTCTTGAGGCTTGCACGACTACGAAACGGGCCATTCTCATTTCTGTAGGCGATAACGTTTTTTGCCAGCATGGGGCCAAGTCCTGAAACATAGGTAAGAAGTTGTTGACTGGCAGTATTTACTTTTACGCCAACATCATTTACACAGTTCATGACGGTATCGTCGAGGTTACTCTTGAGTTTGCCCTGATCAACATCATGCTGATATTGTCCTACTCCAATGGACTTGGGGTCTATCTTTACCAGTTCTGCGAGAGGGTCCAGTAGCCGCCGTCCAATAGATACCGCCCCACGCACGGTGATATCTTGGTCAGGAAACTCTTCACGAGCGACGGCAGACGCTGAATATATCGATGCGCCACTTTCATTGACCATGACAACTGGTATCTTGTCCGGTAAATTTAGCTCGCGAATGAATTCTTCGGTTTCACGGCTGGCCGTGCCGTTGCCGATAGCAATAGCTTCAATGTGAAACCTTTGTATGAAATCGAGTATTGTCTGGCTAGCTTCCTTACTCCGCGCCGCCGACTGGTTTACGTAGATAACGGCATTGGCTAAAAGCTTGCCTTGAGGGTCCAGACATACTATTTTACAACCAGTCCGATAACCAGGGTCTATCGCCAGTACAGCCCGCGACCCCATTGGTGAAGCCATGAGCGTTTCACGTAGATTGCGAGCAAAGACACGCAGCGCATCGTCATCAGCACGCTCTTTAGCCTGCTTACGGATTTCAGTTTCAATAGAGTTCGATAGTAACCTAAGATACCCATCCTCTACAGCCAAAATCACCTGTTCCGAGGCGGCACCGGTATTTTTAACGAAGCGCCGGTGTAGGGATAACAGCGCTTTTTCTTGAGGTGGCCTTACACTGAGCTTCAGAAACCCCTCATTCTCTCCTCGTAACATAGCCAGCATCCGATGGCTGGGCACTCGGGCAACAGGCTCCTGCCAATCAAAATAATTGCTATATTTGACACCTTTGCCTTCCTTGCCTTTAACCACGGTTGATTGAATGATGCCTTCCCTGTAAAAGAGCCTGCGTATGAGCTGCCTTGCATGGGGGTTTTCGTTGACCCATTCAGCAATGATGTCACGCGCTCCGGCGAGGGCATCCTCAACCGAACTAACACCTTTTTCCTTGTTTACGAACAGAGGAGCTTCTTGAGACAGGTCATCAACCTCCTGGGCCAGCATCAACTCGGCGAGAGGCTCAAGCCCTTTTTCTTTAGCCATAGTAGCCCGGGTGCGCCGTTTGGGCCGGTATGGAAGGTAAATATCTTCCAATACTGTCATGGTTGTCGCCGATTCGACAGCACTGCGCAACTCATCTGTGAGCACATCCTGTTCTTCAAGGGATTTCAGAATCACCTGACGCCGACTATCGAGCGTTGCCAGCCGTGCCAGTCCATCCCGTATTTCGCCAAGCACCACCTCGTCAAGTGACCCCGTTTTTTCCTTGCGATAGCGTGCGATAAACGGAATAGTTGCTCCCTCATCGAGCAAGGAACTAACAGCCTCTATTTGCCGATATGTAACTCCCAACTGTTTGGCAACAGTCATACCATGAATTTCAAGCATTACGTTTTATCTCCAGATTTGGGTTAAGGGAAAGGGCGAAACTACAGGACAAGTCCAATGGATGCCTGTTAACAGGTTAACTAGCAACCCAGCTATTATAAAAATAAACTCAAAATAGACTACTTTTACTTAACGAAACCTATCTGGTGTTTTGGTTCTTCACCTTTTTCTACAGAACCATACTTTCTTTCATAATTTTTAAAATTTTCATGAAGGGCAGCAATGGTTCTTTTAAAATGACCCGGACTCATAATCACTCGCGCCGTAACAGCGCCGGTAGGTGGGGCAACCATCATAAAATCCATTATGAACTCTTCCTTTGTATGAGTCACACGAAGATTATTGCAGTAAACGCCACCTGCTAAATTAGCCGGAAAGTTTACATGGATAGAGTTGTCCTTTTGTTTTTGCTGGTTATCTTCATTAGCCATAATGAGCCTCCTGTTTATTTAATCCCCACCCATCCAGATAACTATTATATGCCATGCTGCAGCGTTTTAATAACTGCTGCTTTCCAATATTTAAGGCCAGCCTACTATTTAGTAAGGTATCAGTGGTTTTTATAATACATGGATGTCTCACACCACCCAGATTGCCACAATTCGCTCGTAATAACGAGGTAGATTCCTTCTTTCATAGAAATTACAAAAGGGGGAACAGAATTGACATATAATCTGAGCTCAAACCGATTAATATACAGCTTTT
>CAYPSP010000058.1:0-7360 GCA_964413335.1 uncultured Dehalococcoidales bacterium | reverse complement strand
AGATAGCAGAATATATTGGCATGAATATAGTGCAGTGAACAGGAAGATTAAAAAAATTGAAGCGGGAAGATGGAAAGTGATATTACAGACCCCTTAACTGTTAACTATATTATAGAAGGTGAAGTATGAATAAGACAATGAAAATAAGTGAAGTTTATCAGCCCAGAAGTTCACGGATAATTAAAATCAATATGAAAGAGCCAAAAGTAAATGAGATTCTAATAAAGGTTAAGGCCTGTGGAATATGTGGTTCTGATTTATCTTGGACATGAAGCTTCAGGTGAAGTGATTTGTGTAGGAAAAGGAGTTTTAGGATTTAAACCGGGTGATAAGGTTACAGGACTTTTTAGAGATAGTTTCGCTGAATATTCAGTGATTGACTCAAGATGCGTCATGAAGTTTCCCAGGAATTTGCGCTTCGACGAGGCAGCATTGGGAGAGCCAATATCTTGTGTTATAAGTGGAGCTTTAAGGACTAAGGTGGGGCTTGGAAAGACAATTGTTATTATTGGACTAGGCTTTATGGGTCTTATGGTTCTCTAGCTCATGAGACTTATGGGAGCATATAAGATCATTGCAATAGACACTAGAGAAGAGATGTCAGAACTTGCAAAACATTATGGTGCGGATGAGTTTTATACCCCAGAGAGTGTTCCTAATAAATACGTACTTATGGATTATAAAGGGGAAAATGGCGTGGATATAGTGATTGAATGCACGGGAAAGGAAGAAGCCTTTGCACTTGCAATTAAATTGCTAAAATGCCACTCTATACTTTCAATAGTTGGATACCATCAGGGGGGATTAAGAAATGTAGATTTGCAAATGCTAAACCGGAAAGCCACAGATATTATTAATGCACATGAAAAAAGAATAGATTTTAAAATGAATTGTATGGATATCGGAATGAGACTTGTTGAAAAAGGACAGTTAAAGGTCAAAGATCTCATGACACATTATTACAATATTGATGATATAGATATGGCATTCAAGGATTTTGAAAAAAAATCAAAGGGATATATAAAAGGCATATTAAGGTTATAAACTTTATTGGGTAAAGAGGTGATAAGAATGAAGAAAATAAATACAGGCATAATAGGTATTGGTAATATAGGAGGGGCACATATTGAAGCTATCAAAAGGCTGGGGTATGCAAATATAGCCGCAGTAGTCGTAAGGAATGAAACGAAAGCCAAAGAAATCTGTGAAAATTTTGGGATATCTAAATACTTTACTCATTACCAAGAAATGTTAGCTGATTCAAGCATAGAGGTTATACATAATTGTACCCCCAATAAGGCGCACTTTCCAATAAATAAGGACGTCATATTGTCAGGAAAACATATACTTTCCGAGAAGCCCCTCACCGTAAATTCTAGTGAATCACAGGAACTGGTTAAACTGATTCAGAAATACAAGGTGTTAAATGCAGTGAACTTTGTCTATAGACATTATGCAGTCGTTCAGCATATTAAGGGGATGATTGACCAGGGCGAGCTAGGAGAGATATATACCATTCACGGATCCTATCTTCAAGACTGGTTGCTTTATGATACAGACTATAATTGGAGAATAGAAGCAAGTCTGGGAGGATCTTCAAGGGCAATTGCTGATATTGGATCTCATTGGTGTGACATGGCTCAATTTCTAGTAGGGCAGGATATTGTAGAGGTTTTTGCAGACCTGGCAACATTCATACCGGTGAGAAAAAAATTGGTCTCCATTGATCCGCCAATTTACCAGTCCATCAATGTTGACACAGAAGATTATGGCAGTGTACTCTTAAAATTTAGAAATGGCGCCCGGGGAAGTTTTACCACATCCCAGGTAAGTGCTGGAAGAAAACTAGGGTTTTCTTTTCAAATAGATGGCAGTAAGGCTTCAGTTTATTGGGACCAAGAGAGTGCATATAAACTTTGGATTGGTCATCGGAACAGCCCCAATGAAGTGATGATAGCACACCCGGATCTTTTAAACGAGAAGGGAAAGACTCACAGCTATTATCAAGGACATAAGTGTGAAAGATGGCCAGATGCTCAAAAGAATATGATAGATAGTTTTTACAGAACAATTTTATATAATGAAAAGCCTAAATATGCAAATTTTGAAGAAGCACATAAGATTATGAGGGTAATAGACTCAATTTTAAAGAGTAATAAAAGTGGTACATGGCAAAAAATATATGAATAATAAATAAAGGAAGTGCAATTATTATAGAATATTTTATTAAGTTCTATATCCTGTACAGAGGTTTCTTCAATACTGGAAATATATTTATTGGATATCTTTATAAAGAGTATAGAGCAGTAATGAACAATTATACTTAGTATAATAAAAAAAGACTACTGAACAATTGAATATTTGACCTTATAAAAAGTATAGAGTAAAATAAAATTACCGGAACTAATCAGAGGTAGAAAGGAGGTGCAGGACAATTTAGTAAAAATCTGTGTAAATTTTTCATACACAAATTTCGAGTGAGAGATTTAAATTTTTTAGGAGGAATAAAGAAGTGAAAAAAATTGTAGTATTTTTTCTTGTTTTTACCATGTTTGTTATTCTATCGGCTGCGGGGTTTGCCCAATCAAATCCAGTAACTGTTACTCATTGGTATTGGGCGGATAATCCAACATATTCTGCAACCATGCAGGAAATGGCAGCAGATTTTAATGCGACAAACGGTAAAAATATTACCGTTGTTGCTGAAGAATATCCCTGGGATGGTGGCGCGTATAGTGAAACGCTGTTTAGAGTTGTCATGGGAGGGGGCGGACCCGATACATCCAGCGCGAAGCTTACTTCCACTCCTCTATTTAACGCTAATGGGCTTCTTGCAAATCTTGATGAATATATCGCGAATTGGCAGGATAAAGATAAAATCGAAGACAGCCTTTATAATACCATGAAAGATGGCAGCGGAACGGATAGTATCTATTTAATGCCTTGGAATACACAGGTTCTCTATGTATACTACAGACCTTCAATGTTTAAAGAAGTCGGTATTTTAGTTCCCAAGACATATAATGAGTTCCTTGAGGCCTGCAAAAAACTTTCCCGGGACACTAATGGCGATGGCGTAACCGATGTTTACGGATTCGGTATGAGAGGCGCTAAGGGAGGACATGAGCCCTGGGGCAGCTTTATCTGGGCACGTGGTGGTAACTTTAAAGATTTCACCAGCGCTGAAGCAGTTGCCGGCATGCAGGACTTTGTTGATATTTTTAAAAATGGTTATGTACCTCCAACAGCAACCATGGACGGATATCAAGAAATTATCGCCAACTTCAAATTAGGCAAGACAGCTATGACAGTTCATCACATTGGATCTTCTCCCGGCATGATAGAAACTTTCGGTGATGATGTTGATGCTTTCCCCTTCCCTGGAGGTATGGGTCAATGGACATCCATGGGTGACACTGAAAATGTGATGCTCGAGTCTTGTGAGAACAAAGATGCAGCTTTTGAGTGGCTTTCATATCTTGCCACAGGCAAGGGACAAGAGACATGGTGTACAGTGACAGGAAACGTTCCAGTCAGCAAGACGGTTCAGCAGCTTCCAGTTTTTCAGAATAGCAAGTTCATGAAAGTTTCCATTGAGGGAGCTCCGTTTTCCGGTATCTATCCAATTCTTGATACAACCACGGAATGGATAAGCACAATATGGCCGAATACGGTTGCGGCAGCACTCATGGGCCAAATCACAGCAGCTGATGCAATGAAGCAGTTACAGACTGGTCTTTATGGCAAATAATAAATAGCAAATATTCGTTGATTTTCCGGGCTGTGATTCCATATTGCAGCCCGGAATTGCTAAGAAAGGTGAAAATTTATGCAGCGAAAAAAAATAAACGTATGGCCCTATCTGCTAATTTCACCTGCCCTAATCATTATTTTCACTGTTGTTTTCGTCCCGGCAGTCAATGCAATTTTAATGAGTTTCCAAAACTATGACCTCAGAAGGCCAAAAAGTATAGGATTTATTGGATTGGATAACTATCTTGCTGTTTTACATGATCCGCTATTTTGGCAGTCCCTTTGGAAAACTGTTCAATGGGTAGTGCTTGGGGTAGGCTTTCAGTTTGTTTTTGGTTTTGGATTGGCCTTACTTTTAAACAAAAAATTTTTCGGGCGCGGCATTGCCCGTTCCGTCAGCCTTATTCCATGGGTTACGCCGGGTGTATTGATTGGCCTGATGTGGCGATGGATTTATGACGGAAACTATGGCGTTCTTAATGACATTCTTCTAAAATTTGGTATCATATCCGAGAAAATTCCGTTTTTGGCACAGCAAGCGACAGCCTTTCCGGCTGTTATAGTGACGATTATTTGGCAGGGTATTCCCTTCTTTGCCCTTATGATTCTGGCTGGCCTTCAGGGTATTCCCGGAGAATTATATGACGCAGCAGATGTTGATGGAGCAAACGGATTTCAAAAGCTCTTCAGAATTACCATTCCTTCGCTTAAAAACATCATATTTATTACCACCATGCTGCGTATAATTTGGGTGGCAAATTCTGTTGATATTATCTTTAACCTGACAGAGGGTGGTCCTGCTTATTCCACCCAGACATTGAGTGTTTTTGTCTTTAACAAGGGTAATTCACTTAATCTTGGGTATGCTTCCACGATGTCGATCATGCTAACCCTTGTTCTGTTATTGGTGGCTATTTTATATTTAAAGAATATATTTAAAAATCAAGAAGAGTAAAAAATGAAAAAAGAAAAATTTAAATTATCCAGAATTCTTGTCCTTTATATACCATTGGCGGTTTATTTCATCTTTTTGCTTTTTCCTTTTTATTGGACTTTTGTAACTTCCATTAAACCGGAAAAAGAGCTCTATAGTAGTTTGGTTACCTATTGGCCAAATAACACAACCCTTGCCTCCTATAAAAAGCTTTTTCTAAATTTCAACTTTTTGAAGCCCATGACCAATAGCCTTCTTGTTGCGGCCGTAACCACCATTGTTTCTTTAACTGTTTCACTGCTTGCCGCCTATGCTTTCTCACGTTACAGATTTAAAGGAAGAAAACTCTTTATGACCCTGTTTTTGACCAACAACATGTTCCCAACAGTTCTATTACTCATTCCGCTTTATGCCATTATGCGAAATTTAGGAATCCTCTATACGCCAATGGCACTGGTACTATCCTATACAACCTTTACCATACCCTTCTCCATATGGTTGCTCAATGGTTATCTGAATGCCCTGCCAAGGTCACTTGAAGAAGCGGCTATGATTGATGGTGCCAGCCGGACACAGGCTTTTTTAAAAATTATTTTCCCCATATTGTTACCTTGTATTGTGGCAACAGGCGCTTATGTTTTCATGACCGCGTGGAATGAATATACCTTTGCGGTTATGTTTACCAACGAAGCCAGCCGTACCATACCAGTTACCCTTAAGAATTTAATCGGTCAGTTGGGCGTTGAGTGGGGTATGCTGACAGCCGGTGGAATTATCACCATTATCCCGGTGTGTATTATGTTCTTCTTTGCACAAAAGCGGTTAACCGAAGGTCTTACCGCCGGTGCAGTCAAAGGTTAATAAAAAAGGAGTAGTCAAAGTGAATAACGAAATTCTAAATGAAAAGGCAAGACAAATTAGGGCAGATATTATCAAGATGCTCTACCTTTGCCAGTCAGGTCATCCGGGAAGCTCTCTTTCCTGTGTGGAAATTCTGATGGCTCTTTATTACAAGGCGGCCAAGATTGATGCGACAAATCCGACGATGGAGAATCGTGACCGTATCGTTCTTAGCAAAGGGCATGCCTGCCCGGCTTTATATGCTATTTTAGCTGATAAAGGATATTTTCCCCGTGAAGATCTTTGGCGTCTACGCCAGATTGACAGCCATCTTCAAGGGCATCCTGATATGAAAAAGACTCCCGGTATTGATGTTAGTTCTGGCTCTCTCGGTCAGGGTGCATCTATCGCTGTTGGTCTGGCTCTGGCGGCCAAGCACAAAAAAGCTAATTATAAGGTCTATGTCATTATTGGAGACGGTGAGGTTCAAGAAGGCATCGTCTGGGAGGCAGCAATGGCTGCGGCTCATTATAAACTCGACAATCTTGCAGTATTGCTAGATTATAACGGTCTTCAAATCGATGGTTCAAACGATCAGGTGATGAGTATCGGAGATATCATGGATAAATATAGGGCTTTCGGCTTTGAATGTATCAAGGTTAATGGACATGATATTGAAGCTATAACCGAAGCCATCAATGTACCTGTTGCCGGCAAACCGAAGTTTATTTGTTGTGAAACGATAAAGGGCAAGGGAGTATCCTTTATGGAAAATCACTTTGAATGGCATGGTAGGGTGATAAATACGCATGAATATAATGTTGCATTAAAAGAATTGGGGGTAATGACTAATGTCTGAAAGCAAATCACTAAGAGTAGCCTACGGTGAGGCTTTAGCCGAGCTGGGGGCACAAAATGATAAAATTGTCGTTATGGATGCCGATCTTTCCCATGCGACCATGACCAGCATTTTTGCAGCGAAATATCCTGATCGCTTTTATAATTTTGGACTTGCCGAAGTAAATATGATGGGTGCGGCTGCCGGCTTTGCCCATTCCGGTTTGATTCCTTTTGCCAGTACCTTTGCAATATTCGGTACAGGTCGTGCCTATGAGCAGATTCGCAATTCTATCAGTTATGTTAACGCCAATGTTAAGTTAGGTCTTTCACATTCAGGTCTTTCTGTGGGAGAAGACGGTGGAAGTCATCAGAGTATAGAGGATATAGCTTTGATGAGGGTTCTTCCGGGTATGACAATTTTTGTGCCCTGTGATCCTATTGAAACCAAGAAGGCTGTTTTTGCAGCTGCTGAAATAAATGGACCCGTCTACATCCGCGTGGCACGTCCGGTTGTGGAAACCATCACCAGGGACGAAACACCATTTATTCCCGGCAAAGCCAATATAATGAAAGATGGTTCGGATATTTGCATTATGGCTACAGGACTTATGCTTACGGAGGCATTAAGGGCTGCTGATATATTGACTACCGAAGGCATTCATGCTGCTGTGGTTAACTTCCATACCATTAAACCTTTTGACACTGAATGTGTTTTAAAAATGGCAGAACAATGTGGAGCAGTAGTAACCGTCGAAGAGCATTCAATTATCGGCGGACTTGGTTCAGCGGTTGCCGAGGTTCTTGCCGGTCATTCCGGTGCTAAATTTGTACGTGTCGGTATTCAGGATAAATTCGGTAGATCCGGAAAACCTGCAGACCTTTTTGCAGCTTATGGATTGACCGCTGAAAATATCGTCACTCAAAGTAAATCTCTTATCAAATAAAGAGAGGACGATTCAATATGAAAATCGAACAATTTAAATATGAGAACGA
>CAYPSP010000057.1:0-7419 GCA_964413335.1 uncultured Dehalococcoidales bacterium | reverse complement strand
AGATAGCTATGAGCAAATTATCTCTGGTGGGACTTCAGGAGAAGGCTGATGCGACCCCTGCAAGTATATCATGGGGACAACAAAGGCTTGTAGGATTGGCTCGTGCATTGGCGGCAAACCCTGAACTATTATTTCTTGATGAACCCTATGGGGGACTCAGGGCCCACGAAATAGAGAAGTTGAGTCAACTGGTATTTAGCCTGCAACGGCAAGGATTGACAATTCTGATTGTAGATCATCTGATGGATTGTGTTATGAATATAGCTAATCGGGTGGTATTTTTGGTTGATGGACAGAAAGTTGCTGAGGGAAGTCCTTCGGAGATACAACAGAATGAGCAAGTCAGGTATGTGTATATAGGCGGTTCGACGACCTGAGAATGAAATAATCAGATGACAAATAAAAAACCAGTTTTGCTTAAACTAGATAATGTGTATGTCAGTTATGGGTCTGTGCAGGCGCTTGAAGGTGCATCCTTCAATGTGATGGCAGGTGAAATCGTAATACTTATCGGGCCTCATGGTACAGGTAAAACGACGATACTAAAAGTTATTTGCGGGCTTCTACCGGTGACCAGGGGTGAAATACTTTTTAATGGACATTGTTTAAATGGATTATCAACTGAAAAACTGATATCACTGGGTATAGCGTATGTCGATGAAAGAAAACTACTTTTCCCATCAATGAGCGTGATAGACAATTTAATATTGGGAGCTTACCATCGACATAAGACAGAACGTCAGGTTAACATAGAGAGAGATATACAGGCTGTCTTTAAACTCTTCCCTGTTATTAAAGAAAGGACAGAGCAAACTGCCGGTACTCTTTCTGGTGGGGAGCAGCAAATGTTAGCAATTGGACGTGCGCTAATGGCTAAGCCGAAGTTACTTTTATTGGATTGCCCATCGCTAGGGCTTGCCCCATTGATGGTAACCAAGATGATAGAGGCCATAACTAAGCTGAAAGACCAGGGGATAGCTGTACTTATTGTTGAACAGAACATCCCTGTCGCTCTTAGTATTGCCGATAGGGGATATATCATGGGGAAAGGGAAAATCGTCTCAGAAGGTTCACCAGAAGAGTTACTTGATATGCAAGGAATGTCCGCTATAAAGATAGCAAAATAGTTAATTTAATTGGGTAATGCTACCGCTAATAGCCTGTTTTATATTCCCCCATCTATGCCAATTACTTGACCGCTGATATAGCTAGCATGGTCACTAGCAAGGAAAGCTACTAAATCAGCTACTTCTTCAGGCTCACCAAAGCGACGCAGTGAGGTCATTGCTAAAATAGATTTCTTAACCTCTTCAGGTAGTGTCTCTGTCATCTTAGTATTAATGAAACCCGGAGCAATCGCATTAGCAGTTATATTTTTAGAACCGACTTCACGAGCAACACTTTTGGTGAAAGCAATTAAACCGCCTTTAGAGGCAGAGTAGTTGGTTTGACCAGCATTGCCAATTACTCCAGCGATTGAAGCCATATTGATAATTCGTCCACTACCCTGTTTTATCATAGAACGTAGAGCAAATTTAGTGCATAGAAATGCTCCTCGCAAGTTAATATTAAGAACGTCATCCCATTTGTCTTCTGACATTCTCATCAGCAAGGTATCTTTGGTAATACCAGCATTGTTTACTAAAATATCAATCTTGCCCCAGGTATCAATTACCTGTTGCAACATGGCTTTTACAGCATCTCCGTTGCGAATATCTGCTTCTATTGCAATGGCCTCTCCTCCCTGGCTGGTGATAGTTTCTACCACATTCTTCGCATTATCAGCCTCAACTGGAACATAATTTACTGCTATTTTGCAACCTAGACTGGAAAGTTTCAGGGCAATGGCTCTTCCCATACCACGAGAAGCACCTGTTACTAGTGATACTCTACCTTCTAATTCCATATTTCCTCCGAATAAAATATTGCATGCTGATATTAACTATTTTATAAGTATTATTTATTAAACTTCTTGAGCACCAGACAACAATTCTCTCCACCAAGTCCAAAACTGCTTGTCAAACAAACATTTACCTGAGCCTGGCGCGCTACATTGGGAACATAATCCAGATCACATTCAGGGTCAGGTGTCTCGTAATTTATTGTGGGATGAATTATTCCTTTATTCATAATCAGTATGCAGACAATGGTTTCTATAGCACCAGCAGCAGTTACTATGTGTCCAATCATGGATTTAGTTGAACTCATTGGAATTTTATAGGCCCAATCGCCAAAGGCCATTTTGGTAGCTTTAGTCTCATTAGAGTCATTCAATTTGGTGCTGGTACCATGCGCATTAATATAGTCAATATCTTTAGGTTTCACTCCTGCGTATTTCATAGCAGTCTTCATGGCATAGGCTTCAGCATCTGGGGCTGGAGCGGTTTGATCGTAAGCATCAAATGACCAGCCAGCACCACTTATTTCTGCCAGTATAGGAACTCCTCTTTTCTTTGCATGTTTTTCACTCTCTAGAACAACTATGCCAGCTCCTTCACCAAAGATGAATCCGCTGCGATTTAAGTCAAAAGGACGGCAAGCCTTAGCGGGATCAGGTTCACGCGAAAGTGCTCCCAGAATATCCAGTCCAGCAAGGCCAACTGGAGATAAGGCTGAATCAGCACCACCGGCTATCATTACATCAGCATAACCTAAACGAATAAAGTTGGCGGCAGTACCTATAGAATCAGCACCGGTAGCACAGAGGCTGTTGACGCTTGTATTAGGCCCCTTAGCTCCCAGGAACATGCCTATCTGCATTGAAACGGCACTGGGACTTGATTTAGCAACAAATAAAGGCTCTACTCTTCTAGGGCCTCTTTTTTGAAGCATATCATTCTGTCTGACAATATAATCGCTCTCTACCATGCATCCAACACAAGCACCTACCCGTTCAGGTATCTCCTGTGACATGTTAAGCTTGGCGTATTTTATTGCTTCTTTAGCTGCTGCAACACCAAAGTGAACAGCTCTGGGGTTACGGTCAACACTCTTGAGGTCCATGTGTTCTGTGGGGTCAAAGCCCTTAACCTCTGCAGCTACTTTTACATAGAATTTGCTAGAATCAAAGCGTGTAATATAACCTATACCTGATTTACCTGCAACTAGCCCTTGCCAAAACTCTTCTACATTTAATCCTAAAGGATTAACAGTTCCTATACCAGTAACTACAACTCGCGGAATTCTCAATTCAGATAATCTCCTTCATCGATAACATTTACAGAAGTCTATGAGGTCAATTACGTCAATGAAGCAAACGGTGATATAGAAGTGCCACCATCAACGACAATGACTTGTCCCCTGATCATCATGGCATCCTCGCTGCAGAGAAAGGAAACAACCTTGGCAACATCTTCGGGAAGTACCATTCTCCCCATTGGGGTAGCCTGGCGGTTGTCCTTTATCAACCCTTCTTTTATATAAAATTTCAGTGCCTCTGTTTCAACAGCAGAGGCAGAAATGGCGTTAACACAAATACCATTTGGTGCAAGTTCTATGGCCAGATACCGGGTTAAAGCCTCCAGTGCAGCCTTTGATATACCAACGATGGCGTAGGTGGGCAATACAAATGATGAGCCAAGGCTGGATATATTAACGATTTTACCATCTCTGTCTTTCATCAATGCGGCTGCTTTCTGAGAGCAAAGCAAAGCTGCCTTGGCATTGATATTCATTGTCCAATCCCAAGCTTTACTATCAAGTTCCATTATAGAACGTCCGACGCCAGAGGCAGCATTATTTATAAGTATATCCAGATAACCATATTTTTCAGAGATCATATCAAATATTGTCGTAATTTTGTCCGGGTCGACCATATTTGCTCTGACAACTTCAGCTTTTACACCTAGAGCTTCGATATCTTTAGCTGTTTGCTCTGCGGCTTCACGCCGGCGAAAATAATTAACAACAATGTTACAACCCTGCGAAGCGAGTTTAAGTGCAGTAGCTCTACCTATACCTCGCCCACTGCCAGTAATTAACGCCAGTTTTCCTTCAAGAGTCACAATCAAGCATTTCCCTTTTTAGTGATTAGTTTCTCAACAAAATCAACAAAATCACCAAAATTCTGAAATTTTTGGGCTTCTTCATCGGGTATTTCAATATCATATTTGTCTTCTATTGCTACCATGGCTTGTACAATATCAAGTGAATCCGCTTTCATCTCCTTGAAAGTTCCAGTACGTGTGAACAAACTTTTATCCACATGGACAATATTTGCAATTATTTCCTTCATTTCTTCTTCGACTGACATTTATACCTCCTCTATAATTTGGCTTCTGCTTTAAATTTTGCTAACTCTAAACTTAAAGAGCCAACAATATCGGCTCTTACAGCATTTCTTGCACTCATGATAGCATGATTAATATGTGAGGCGTAACTGGCCCCATGTGATATTTTAACAATGCCGTTAATACCCCATAGTATACCGCTTACTTCATCTTCACTCTCGTAAGATTTCCTGGCCATGGGGAAGAACTGATGAAATACTGGATCAACGGTTCTATTCAAAAGTGGATATTTACTTAACTTGTTTTTAATCCAGTCTCGGGCATAACCAGATATGCTTTCATAAAATTTTAGAACCACATTCCCGGTTAAACCGTCACAGATAATTACATTAGCGCGTCCACTTAATATATCATTACCTTCAATATTACCGACAAAGTTTAATCCACTATTCTGGAACATAGTATATGCCTCTCGAACTACTTCACCACCTTTAGTCGATTCAGCTCCAGTACTCAGCAAACCTACCGTAGGGTTAGCAATACCAAATAAACTCTTGGCACAAATAGAACCTACAACACCAAATGATAATAGTTGATGAGATTTGCAGTCCACATTCGCACCAGCATCCAATAGTAGAGTATTTTTTGCAAAAACGCTTAATGGTGCAATTATTGCTGGACGATCTACCCCCTCCAGCATGCCGATATATTGTATAGCGCTTACTGCCACAGCTCCTGAATATCCAGCCCCAACTGCAGCATCTGCTTCTCCTTCTCGAACTAATTTTACAGCTACAGCAATAGAACTGTTGGATTTATTTCGGATTACTGATACTGCAGAATCAGCTTCTGTAAGAAAATCATCTGCATTTACAAAGCGAACAGATAATTTATTTGAAGCACCGTATTCGCCCCATTTCTTTTTGAGTATGTCAATAGGGCCAACCAAGATGACTTCGATGTTTTCCCCTCTTTGAGTTGCTAGAATAGCCCCTTTTATTATTTCGTCAGGAGCATAGTCCCCGCCCATGGCGTCAACTGCTATGCGGATTATGCCATCAGTATTGGGCATTTTAACCCCTTTCTAAGAATGAAGTTTTACTGTTGCCCCACCAGTTACTATTGACTCGTCTTTCTGATTACAACAGGTAAGGGTACAACTGATATTAGTACAATCATTGTCATGCGTGACAGTATTAATTATGCCACTGACAGTCACTGTATCACCAGGTCGGGCTGGTGATTTAAAGCGAACAGAAAGATTGCCTCCTGAAATCCAGTTAATTCCAAACGCCTGTGTCATCAGTTCAGATACATAGGCTAGAATTAGCATTCCATGAGCAATAGTTCCACCAAGTGGAGTTTGAGCGGCGAAAGATTCATCTATATGTATTGGGTTAAAATCCCCGGATGCTTCTGCATATAAATTAATTTTGTCCTGAGTTATATTTTTTACTAAAGTGGGGAGGGATTCCCCCTCATAAATATTCCTAATCATTTGTCTCCGTAGCAGGTAATACTATAGTAGTTTTTCCTGATTGAACTTCCTCTTTATCCTGGTTGAAGACGCCTATTTCTAATACTAACATATTCATTCGGCTTCGAGCTATCTTGCGGTCTACCTTTGCATTGCATGTAATTGTAGTTCCAATAGATACTGGACGAATGAATTCAAAATCCTGTGATGCATGTATAGAACCTGGTGGTAAAGAGAGAGAGTCTATCATTGATTTCATTGCGTATGCTGCAATAGCCAGAGGAGGTATGAATTTCTGTGGTGGGCTTTCTACTGCCGCTATGTATTTACTAATAATCGCATCATCTAATTCATAGCTGGATGGCGGGAATTCATATCCGGGAGTTAGTTCCTTAAAACTCAAACTTGCCATATTTATTCCTTATATTGTTATTTATGAAATAATTCCAATTATTATAGATAATTACTATATTTTGTGCTACTAATTTAGAAAGATATAATTACATCAACGCTGGTGCTTGTCAATATCTGATAAGATTGAAAAAGTAATTGATGTTAACAGATATAGTTGTCACAGACAAGAGAGAATATCTAAAAATAATAAAAAGCAGAATAGTTGAGAGTGCTTGTTCAAAGGAAAACAATATAAATTAACAATCAAATTAATAAGGAACCAACATGAGTGTTTTTAGTCAAATAGTTGAAAATAAGGCATTGGTGATTCCTATTTTCGCCTGGATTGTTGCTCAGATATTAAAGACAATTATTCAATCACTAAGGGATAAACATTTTAATATACACTACATGGTTAGTGCGGGTGGTATGCCTAGTGCTCATACAGCTTTAGTATGTGCACTGGCGACGACTATAGGCATACTCTTTGGTGCAGGTACGGGCCTGTTTGCTATCAGTGTCGTATTTGCATTTATAGTAATGTATGATGCTACTGGTGTACGGCAGGCTGTAGATAAACAGTCTGTTGTTTTAAATCACTTGATGGATAATTTCCCAAAAACAAAACACGAATTTGAATTCATACTAGGACAATTAGTGGGACATACAAGGCTCCAGGTTACTATGGGAGCTATATTGGGTATTCTTCTTGCCTGTTGGTTGGTTTAGAAAAATACGATATATACAGATAGGAACATTCATAATTTATTGAATCATCAACGAGCCTTATTCTATAATGAGCCCCATGAGAAATTATAATTATTTCACGTTAAATTCACTCTGGTTTCTTATTACAATTAATTTTCTAATCTTTCTAGTTACGCTGATAGGTATCAGGGCAGGGAATGATCTAGTTTCCTTATTTGGTTTAGCTCCAGCGTTATTTATAAGTAGACCATGGACTATAATCACCAGTCTCTTTATTCATGGTGGATTGTGGCATATAGCTTTTAATATGATTAGCCTGTATTTCGTAGGTAATATAATAATCAAGTTGTTGGGAGAAAGTAGTTTTCTAAAGGTATATTTTGCTGGTGGGATATTAGGTAATATCTTCTATCTCTTTCTTGGTAATCCTACTACGTTTGGATTCGGAACTTCTGGAGCGATATTTGCGCTTGTGGGGGTACTGGTGGTAATAATGCCAAAACTTCCTGTTTATATATTTTTTATACCTAAAGCATTTCCCCTCTGGTCCGCTGTCATAGTTTTTGTCCTATTTTCTTTCATCCCAGGCATTTCATGGCAAGCTCATATTGG
>CAYPSP010000056.1:0-7474 GCA_964413335.1 uncultured Dehalococcoidales bacterium | reverse complement strand
CAAATCAGGATAACAATAATTCTTACGGTCGAACTTCGTATATCTGGGAATAGTGCAATTCAAAGCCAAGGCAGTCATCACTGTGTATTCTATTGCTTTCCGATTGATAACAGGAAGAACTCCTGGCATACCCAAACAGACAGGACAGACATGTGTATTAGGCAATGCGCTGGCATAATCAGCCCCACAAGAGCAAAACATTTTACTCTTGGTTAACAATTGTGCATGAACCTCTAATCCAATTATAGTTTCGTAATCCATAAGCGCAAGTTTAGTATAACAATCACGCTAAGCTGAGGCAAGGTATCTTAATATGTTAATTACCATCCCAGTATTATTTCCGAACAAGAAAAACGTTTATTTAGCTAGTAAAAGCCGCGGACCTTCTATGTTCATAATAGATATCACAAAGAAACAGAAGAGGCAAGGTAACTATCTTTAAAAAGACAGACTGCCTTGCCTCTCATTTCATAAACCAAGTTTCTAATTTCTTATACTCAGCTTATTTTGCGTTACGTTTTTTCTCTTTTTCTTCTATCTGTTTTGCTGTATCAAGTATCTGTAGAGCATTCATATAGACCGGGGTATCTACCATATGCCCATCTAATACAACTGCAGCTGAACCCTTAGCAATGCCCTCTTCCTCAAAGACCTTGACTACTGATTTCGCCCATACCAATTTTTCTGGAGCAGGGGTGTAAATTCTATGAGAAGGTTCAATCTGGCTTGGGTGAATCAACATTCGCCCCTCAAACCCTAACTGCCGGCCATATTTAGTATCAGCCTCAAACCCCTCAGTATCTTTGTAAGCTACATAAGGACAATCAATAGCTATGATACCAGCTGCTCTTGCTGCACATGCCATACGCGCCCTGGCCCAATTTTGCTCATGTCCATTTGGTTGAATCAAATCTACCCTCATGTCTTTGGTATAGTCAACTGCACCAAAGATGAGAGAATTTACCCTAGGGCTTGCCAAAGCAGCCTCATAAACATTTATCATTCCTTTTGCAGTTTCAATTAACAATTGAATCTGTATACTACCTGGTTTTAAACCTCTCTTCTGCTCCATTTCCTCCAATTTCCAATCCAAGCGCTTTACATCATCGGCCCCTCCACATTTGGCAAGACATACAGCAGTAAGTCCCTCATCCACTATGGCCTCACAATCTGCATTAGTCATGCCGGTCTCCCAGTTGTTCAGACGAGCATATATATCTGCACCAGCGGCTGCTGCCATCTTAAGATTCTTATGGCTTAACTCACGAGCTTTTTCTTTTTCAGCCGGCGGTACCGAATCTTCAAGATCAAATGTAATAACATCAGCTGCTATTTTGGGTATTTTAGCAATCATCTCCTCTTTATTTCCTGGAACATAAAATACAGAACGTAATACTGGCATATTTCCTCCTTATAAAAGTTTTATTTTGAAATTATTTCAATAACATCTAAAGGGCCCACTCTACATACGCCGTACCTCCTAAGTCATCTATTTAACAATCTCTTAAGTGTAGGAACAATATTTTTAGGGGTATCTACTGGATAGGCACCAGCTTCTTTAAGTGCTTCCACCTTCCCTTTTACTGAACCTCGTCCTCTTTCTACAATAGCTGATGCATGAGAAAAACGCTGTCCCTCAGGTGCTGCCGCACCAGCGATATAGATAACAAATGGTTTGGTCACCTTACCAGACTTGATAACTTCTGCTGCCTCTTCCTCCTGACTACCACCAATCTCACCAAAGGCAGCTACGGCTAAAGTCTGCTCATCCTCTTCAAAGCGAAGCAAAAAGTCAGCAAAGGACATCCCTAGAATAGGTTCTGTGCCTGTATGGATTGCTGTACTCACTCCAAACCCCCCATTTTGAAGAACCCACGGCACTGTTCCTGATTCTCCACCACTCCGTGATAGTACCCCTATATGACCAGGCGTAAACAATTCATTTGCCCAGTCAACATTACCACCTAACCAACCTGCAACAGCCTGCCCTGGAGTAATAACTCCTATAGATCCTGGTCCAACAATAGTAACCCCTGCCTTTTTAGCCACTGCCATTATCGCCATGATGTCATGTAGTGGTACCCGTTCAACAGGTCCAACTATAGTCTTAACACCAGCATCAATAGCTTCAAATGTAGCCATTTTAACCCCGGGACCAGGGATGAACGTAACACTCATATCAATAGCACCATGATCTCTCACCGCTTCTTTAACAGTATTGTAAACAGGAATCCCATTAACTTCCTGCCCCCCTCGTCCTGGGGAGGTACCCGCGACGACTTTGGTGCCATATTCTTTCATGTACTTAGATCGAAGAGACCCTTCTCTTCCTGTTATCCCTTGAACAATCACCTTTGTGTTTTTATCTATTAGTATAGCCATTTCTTCCCCTTATTTGAGATTGCGTTTTGCCACATATTCACTAAGGCCTTTAATAGGAATTTCAATACGGATAGCATTGTTACCATTCTTCTGGCACTGATATTCACAAGCCAGACATTCAGTACCTTTCCTCTTTATCTCCTCAGGGCCTAAATGGCTTACAGATGGTTTTCCATCTTTCAATTGCAGAATCCCTCGGCTATAGATTTTACAAGCCTCTATACAAGCTTTGCTCTCGCAATCAGGGCACTTGCTCGTATCAATAAATATTTTTATCGTTCTCTCTTCAAATTCCATGATACAGAATCCCCCTTAGCTTCCTTTCTCTTTACGGTATTCATCTACCAATGCCACCATCCTGTTCCCAATGAAATCGCTGTCCTCAACATGTTCCCTTCCATAAATTTCAATGCGACCAGGTAAACCTTCAAGACCTTCCCTCAATATCTTTTGTGACTCTTCCTCTTTGTTGCCAGCCAAGAGAAGCACACAGGGGAATCCTGGTCGTTTAGGAAGTTCTTCTCTTAACACCTTAACCAAGGCATGAGCATGATGCCATTGTTCTTGATTAGAAATCATGAATCCTGCTAATAGGTAACCCTCTATATTAGGTTGAGCAAAGATTGTCTTGGCCACTCGATAGACCTTGGAACCTACCGGATTACCACTAGTATCAGCAAAATTCGCTGCCTTAAGGCCAACACGACTGAGTGCATCTATGCCTATCATAGCTGCTCCTCCACCAATAGCATGGAATCCAATATATCCAGTACTACTTTCATCCAGTGTCATTTTCATAACAAATCCTGAACCTCTCAGATCTGTCTCTTCAATCCCCCATCCAACAACATCAAATTCACTAGGTTCCCAAGGAAATTCTCTAGGGATATCAATCTTCATCTCTGGATGGCGATAACTCGCACTGTCGTCAATCCCCATTCGACAATCACCCGCTATAACTTTCCCCCCTTTAGTTACAATTAGTGGATTTACCTCAAGAATATTGCAATCACATTTCTTAAAAGTTTCCACCAAATTGGAAAGTGTTCCTGCCATCCCCTTTAGCAATTCGTTCGAAACACCAGCGCTACTTGCCAGATCTAAAGCATCGTAGATAGGGAATCCTTTAAGATAATCAATCTTAATACGAAATATTTTATCTTCCGGAACCGATTCTATATCCATCCCTCCTTCAGTACTAAACATAAGTACAGGACACCTGCTGGTCCATGAGCCATCAGGAACCACTCCAGCATAATACTCTTTCGCAATATCCAACTTCTCCTCTACCAATACCTTACGTACAGGAAAACCTTTTATTTCCATGCCAAGAATATTATTGGCTGCTTTCTCTGCTTCTCCTGGCGTGTCAGCAAGCTTAACACCACCCGCTTTCCCTCTACCTCCAGCCCAGACCTGTGCTTTTACCACGACAGGCTTCCCCAGCTTAACGGCGATTTCACGCGCCTCCTTAGCTGTAGAAACAACCTCTCCTTGCGGTATCGTAATACCTGTTTCCTCCAAATATTTTTTGCCTTCGTATTCAAATAATCTGGCCATTTACATATACACCTCCTTAAATCAAACTAGTGGGTTTATTCTAGGTTACAGCGGGAGCAATAAAGCCATCACTCACCAAGGCCTTAGCTTGCCCCTGGGCACTATTGATAATTGTCTCAGCCTTTTTGCGAAGCTCTTCTGCACTAATTTTCACAGCAGCAACGCCCTGCTCTTGAGCTTTCATTCCAACGGCTACTGCCTCACGAACAAAGGCTTCCGGTTCATCCATTTTGGCTATAATATTATCTTCGCTTATACCTCTCTCTTCAGCATATTGAGCAAGTGATTCAGCAGCAGCAATACACATCTCATCAGTTATAGTATTTGCTCTAACATCTAGTACGCCTCTAAAGATAGCAGGGAACCCCATGGAGTTGTTTACCTGATTTTGGAAGTCCGAACGACCGGTACCTACAATCCTTGCCCCTGCTTCTTTTGCTTCCCATGGCCAGATCTCAGGGATAGGGTTGGCGCTGGGGAAGACGATGGCATCCTTAGCCATTCTTTTTATTTGATCAGGAAAGATTATTCCTGGGCCAGACTTCGAACAAGAAATCAGTATATCAGCATCTTTCAATGCATCCCCTAAAACACCAGTTTCCTGTTTAGCATTAGTAGTCTGGCACAGCTTCCACTTGTATGAATATGCTTTTTTCTTTTCTTCCAAGTCTTTTCTACCTTTATGTAATATACCTTTACTATCTACTACTATAATATTATCTGGATTGGCTCCATATGCAATCATCATCCTTGAAATCCCTGTATTAGCCGCACCCATACCATTGAAAACCAACTTGCAATTTTCGATTTTCTTACCAACTATTTTCAAGGCGTTTATCAAACCAGCAAGCTCAATTGTTCCAGTACCCTGTACATCATCATGCCACACTGGAATGCTCATCTCTTTTCTTAGACGTTCAAGTATGCCAAAACATTTCGGATAGGAGAAATCTTCCAGATTAATACCTGCAAATGATGGCTCCAGCATCTTAACTGTTTGAACAATTTCGTCCGGATCCTTTGTAGCGAGACAGATAGGTACAGCATCCACCCCCCCCAGATATTTAAATATCAGGCATTTTCCTTCCATTACTGGGTAGCCAGCCTTAGGACCTATGTCGCCTAGCCCAAGCACCCTGGTACAATCTGATACTACTGCGATAGTATTCCCCCTATTGGTGTACTCCTCCATCTTTGACTCATCGGCCTCTATTGCTCTGCAAGTCGCAGCAACACCTGGAGAATAATAGATTGAGAAATCATCTAAGTTACGTACTTGGCATTTTGGCATCACCTGAAGCTTTCCACGGTAAAATGCATGTAACTTCATAGCATCCTCTGCGGGTTTCTGCGCTTTGGCTAATAGTTCTTCCTTGGTTAAATTTTGTGACATAATTACCCTCCTTTCATTTCTTGATAAACGTTGTAATGAATAGCCACTTAAACTAAATATGACCTACATACTGTTGATTAAATTATAGCACTTGGTAGTAAAACCTAACAATCATAGTCCACACATCCCCATTTTTTCTTCCCTAATGCCAATCAATTATACACAACTTTTAGTATGCAGAAATATCACTGCCACTCTTTATTGAAGTATCGCCATATTTTATTCGTATTTTATCGATAGCTTTATCCAGACTTTCCCATTTTTGACCTGCTGAATCAAGCATACAATACTGCTGATCCCTGTCCAGTAGGCCTGATACTTTAACCCCTAACAAACGGATTGGTTTTCGTTTTTCTAAAAGCACATTGTCCAACAACTGTCGCGCTATGTTATAGATAACTCTGCTAATATTACTGCCTCCTTTTGAAGTAACTTGCCGACTAATCGTTTCAAAATCATCGTATCTTACTTTCAAAGTAATACATTTTGCCCGCCTTTTTTGAAAACGCATTTCTATACTTACTTCATCGCAGAGGTTATGCAAGCAGGCATCAAGAAAATGACGATCCCTGGTATCCCTGGGAAAAGTGCATTCCTTGCTGATTGATTCAGACCTGCCTGGAGATTCGACTTTTCTGCTATCTACTCCATTAGCGTAACTATAAAGCAAAAGTCCGGGTGATCCGAGATTTTTTCCTAGTACATCCAGTTGGGCTGATGCCAATTCACCTATAGTGTTTATATTCAGATTTTTCAATATTTTCTCAGTTTTTTCCCCTACTCCAGGCAATTTAACCACAGGGAAAGGAGCCAAAAAACAACGTTCTTCTCCATTTGCTATTTCCAATAAGCCATCAGGTTTACATAAAGCAGAAGCAATCTTGGATACTACTTTACATTGAGCAATGCCTATTGAAGCTACTATGGCAAGTTCTTTATACACACGTTCTTTAATCGCCATTGCCATAAGGTAATATGAGCCAAATGATTGTTCATATCCAGAGACATCTAAAAACGCCTCGTCAAGTCCTACTGGTTCGATACAAGGAGAAAAGCTAGACAGAATATCCATAAATTTGTATGAAACCTCCCGATACAACTTCATATTACCTTTTATAAAGATGGCTTGGGGACATAATTGACGAGCCCTAGCCAAAGGCATACTTGCATAAACACCAAATGCTCTTGCCTCATAAGAAGCAGATGAAACCACACCACGACGTTCAGGATCACCTCCAACAATTACAGATTTCCCTTTAAGTTTGATATTTAGGGTTCGCTCTACAGAAACGAAGAAGGCATCAAGATCTATATGGAAAATACAGCTAATAGTAATTGTCTACTTCCTAATACTTAAAAAGCTATTCGCCATTATGGTTAGCCAAACAAGAATTAATTTGGACCCGTAGCTCCTCAGCTATATTTCTAGCTGCTTGAGCAAAATCATCTCCTTGAGAAGCATATAGAATCTTTCTTGAGACGTTGATAATCGCCTTTTCTTTGCTCGTATCCACGCCATTATTAACTGCTGAATCCAAATCTCCACCTTGTGTCCCAACACCTGGGATAAGTAAACACATCTCAGGACAAGCTAAGCGAATCCTTTTTAGTTCTTCTGGATATGTAGCTCCTACTACCAATCCAATATTACCATTAACATTCCATTCCAGAGCCTTCTGAGCTACTGCCTCATACAAATGTAAAGAACCAGAACAATTGAGATCTTGAAAATCCGCTCCTCCTTTATTCGATGTGCGACATAGAATAAATACCCCTTTATTCTTATAATCAATGAAAGGTTTTATAGAATCAAACCCAAGATAAGGATTGACCGTGGTAGCATCAAAACCAAAGGTTGAAAAAAGAGCCTTTGCATATGCCTTAGCAGTGTTCCCTATGTCCCCCCGCTTGGCATCACCAATTACCGGTATCTTTGCAGGTATATATTTAATAGTTTTCTCTAGAATAGTAAGCCCTTCTACTCCAAGAACTTCATAAAAAGCTAAATTTGGCTTATAAGCACACACCAAGTCACAGGTAGAATCGATAATAGCCTTGTTAAATGTTAGAATATCAACATCAGGCATGAGAACAGGATTAGGATCGAGTCCAACACAGAGCAAGCTTTTATGTTCCCGG
>CAYPSP010000055.1:906-7505 GCA_964413335.1 uncultured Dehalococcoidales bacterium | reverse complement strand
AAGTTCCGCCCAATAAAGGGACTTTGTCTATGAGCGCTACTTTTAGGCCTTGTGTTGCGGCCTCATCTGAAATAATTGCTCCTGCCCCAGAGCCGATAACTATAACGTCGTAACTCTTCATTGTTGAGTACCTCCTTCTCTGTGCAAATTTTCAGTCAATTCCAATCCTGTTAATATTACCCCCAGGTGTGTCAAGGCTTGCGGGAAATTGCCCAGGGCCTCTTCTGAAACGGGATCGACCATTTCAGAAAAAAGACCCAGATGGTTACCATAACTCAGCAGTCTCTCATAAAGCCCAACGGCATCATCTATTTTGGCTAGCCTGATAAAATTACGGACTAACCAGAATGAGCACCACAGGAACACACCTTCGGAGCCTTTAAGCCCATCATCGGTCTCATCAGTACTATATCTGCGTAATAGACCGTTATGGCTAAGTTTTGCTACGGTACGGTTAATCGTGGAAAGCATCCTCTTATCAGAAGTCGGTAAAAATCCGAAAAGGGGCATTAATAGAGCGCTGGCGTCCATAGCCGCGGTATCATAGTGCTGGGTAAAAGCTTCCTTTTCTGTATCCCAACCTTTATTCATAATATCATCACGTATCTGCTCAGCGGTCTTATGCCAGTAACTGACCTTCTCGGGCTTTCCTAAACTCTGGGCCAGTTTTATTCCCCTATCTACAGCTACCCAGCACATGACCTTGGAGTGAACAAAATGGAACGGGCCTCCTCGTATTTCCCACATTCCGTTGTCTGGTTCTGTCCATAGCTCACAGGCAGCATCAACGAATGTTTCCAGTAATACCCAGTCCTTATTGCCTATATAACCACCGATTTTTACATAGTTATATGCTGCGTCAAGTACTTCACCAAAAATATCCAACTGGCGCTGGTTATAAGCGGCATTTCCAATTCGTACTGGTTGGGACTTACGATAGCCTTCCAAATGATCGAGCGTTCGCTCATCAAGGGGGTCTTCAAAATCAATATCATATAGGATTTGTGCTTTAGGGCCACATTTATCGCAGACGTTGAGCAGCCATTTCATGAAGCTAATTGCTTCTTCTTTATGACCTAGCGCCGAAAAAGCGTTTAGGGTAAGAGAGGCATCACGGAGCCATGTAAAACGGTAATCCCAGTTTCTTTCGCCTCCGATTTCCTCCGGGAGGGAGGTCGTAGGAGCGGCGACAATTGCACCTGTTGGTGAGTATACCAACAGGTGAAAAGCCAGATAAGAGCGCACTATGTAATCTCGATAAGGCCCTGAAAAAACGCAAGCTTCTGCCTGTTGTTGCCAGTATGCCTTTGTTTTGGCAAGTTTATTTATTGAATTGTTAATAGTCTCGATAAGAGGCCTGTTCGAGCCATATCTTAATACGAAGGAATATTTATCGCCACGACGTATTTTAAAAATTGCTGTGGCCTTATCTCCAATAGTTTTGAATGGGATAGATGACGATAGTGTTACATAATTTTTACCTGCCCTTACCACGATGCCATATTTTGTGATATCTATAAAGGGCTCAACTGTGGCATATTCTGGTTTGGGTTGAAAGGTGACCTTGAGGTCGACTTCTCCACGAGTGCATTCTGCTATGCGATGGATTTCGTTGAATTGCACGAGTCTACCATCAGCTCTTCGGTAACATGGCATGAAGTCCGTTAGCGTTACTGTTCCAGTCTCAGTCTGAAACACGGTCCGCAATACGTTGCTGTCATTCAAATAGACTTGGCTGGATTCGAATGACACGTTGGGTTTTATATCAAACTTTCCCCCCTTCTTATCATCTAAAATGGCGGCAAATAAACTGGGAGAATCAAATCTGGGCAGGCAACACCAATCAACGGAACCAGTCTTGGCGACCAGAGCCGCTGAAACCATATTCCCAATAATACCATAGTCACTAATGGGTTTATAAACCAAAACTAACTCACCCTTTTATTTCTATTTCTGGGCATTAATAACATCATTTGGAGCCTTGGTTTTGCTTGAGGGCACTGATTTGCATACTGATAATTGAGCTTGCTGTCTTTTTGATCATGCCTACTGACGTTTCCTGATTCTCAGCGAGAGCTTTTTCAATAGTGCTGCTATAAATATCCTCGGCGGATACCTCATTTACAACCTCCACTTCTTGAAATCCGGCAGTTTCTACAGTTGCTAAATATTTTTCCCTGGTATCGGCTCCAGCAACACAGCCAATGTAAGCTCCGATAGAACTCTTGATTTCTGAAGGGAGCTCTTTCAGCAGTGCGATATCTGAGACCATTACTCTACCACCGGGTTTTAACACCCTGTGGCTTTCTTCAAGGACTCTCTTTTTGTCAGCTGAGAGATTAATAACGCAATTAGAAATCACCACGTCAACTGAGTTATCGGCAACGGGCAAGTTTTCTATCTCTCCCAGACGAAACTCAATGTTGCGGTAGCCACTTTTCCTGGCGTTTTCTCTTGCTTTCTCAATCATCTCTGCTGTCATGTCAACACCAATAACTTTTCCGCTTTCCCCAACTTTACCAGCGGCCAGGAAACAATCGAATCCGGCCCCTGAACCAAGGTCCAATACCACCTCGCCTTCTTTGAGTGAGGCCAGTGTGGTTGGATTACCACAACCCAATCCCAGATTTCCACCTCCATATAATCAGATAAATTAGAAAAAGCTGATTATACTACTTTATCAAATAGAAATTGTCAAATATATATTCGACGAAAATAGGGTGGTTGAAATAGTGTGAGGAAAATATGCTGCTAAAACTGGCCTGGCCTGTTAGTTATCTAATTGACTCTATCACATGTTTTCTTAACCTGGTTGATATCTTCCTGCTGTTTGGTACGAACCTGTCTAGTTCAGCCCAGAAATCTTGGCTATGATTCTTGTAGCGGGTATGAACAAGCTCATGCAGAATTACATAGTCCATAAGCTCAGCAGGTATCCTGGTGAGCATAATGTTGAGGCTGATGTTGTCCTGCTGCGAGCAACTGCCCCAGCGGGTCTTTTGATTTCGGATATATACCCCGTTGTAGGTGAAGCCATGTTGCGTGGACAGGAACTCAAGTCTATTTATCAGCTTCGTTTTTGCCTCTGCCCTGTCAAAACTGGTGAAGCTATCTGAGATACTATTGTTTACCGTCTGATAGCGCTCAATTCTTTTCAGCTGCTTCTGTATCCAGGGTATTTTTACGTGGACAAATTCCTCGGCATTCTTGAAGGATTGCCTGCCGGGAACAGCAACTCGTATACCAGTATGAGGTCTAACGTAAATAACAACGTGCCTGGCACGCTTACTGCGTTTAAACAGAACTGTCCCTACGCCGTTGATCTCAACGATGCGGGATTTATTCATCTTTCCGCAAACCTGTACTCCGGGGCTACCCATTGCTAAAAGGGGTGCCACTGCTAGGAAATCCTGATACGTGGTGACTTTGAAATCACTGCTTCATTCAGTTCCAGCCCAAGCCCTGGCAGATCAGGTGTGTAGTATTTACCATTCTTTGGCTGGTAGTCCTGGACGCAGAGTTCGCGGTTGCCTGGCTTGATGGCATAGGTGTGGTGCTCGTGAATCTGGAAGTTTGGAATAACTGCTTCCAGTTGCAGGGCGGCGGCTGTGGTTATCGGGCCGCCACAGCAGTGTACCTGGACGGTAATATCGTAGACAGCAGCATAGTCACATATCTTCTTGCCCTCACTGATTCCTCCTACCAGACAGAGGTCAGGCTGGATTACGTCTATGGTCTGTTTTTCAAAGTATTGACGGTAGCCCCAGCGGGTGTAGAGGCGCTCACCGGCAGCCATCGGAATGGCAACGCTTTGTGAAATCTTAGCCTGTAGGTCTACATTCAAGTAGTTGCTGGGCTCTTCATAATAAAAGCAATTGAATTCTTCCATCACACGGCCTAGCTGAATCGCAGAGCTGGCATTGAGGAACGAATGCAGTTCAATGATGATATCAACGTCGTCTCCAACAGCTTCGCGGATTGCTTTTACACGATTGTAAAACAGGGTTATCTGCTTGTTGCTGAGTATTTTCTTCAGATTCCAGCCTCGTTCTCCATTCTCATCAAAGGCGACAGGGTCGACTTTCACGCAGTCATATCCTTCACTAACAGCTTTAAGGGCAACATCGGCATACTCTTCAGGTTTAGCGCAGGCTTTTATCTGCTTATCCCAGCCAAACTGAATCTGGCTGGCGTAACTGCGCAGTTCGTCGTTGGTCTTACCACCGAGCAACTGGTAAATCGGCTGTCTCAGTGCCTTGCCTTTGATGTCCCAGCAGGCGATATCGATGGCACTCATGCCGCCGTACACGACAGGTCCGCCACCCTGTGCCCAGAAGCTGGAACGGAAGATGGTATCCCAGATTTTCTCAACCTTAAATGGGTCAGCGCCAATAAGAAAATTTTCAACCATGTTCTTAGCCATGCCAACGGCAGCGGAATGGCCGGTGCCATAGGCTAGGCCAACTTCGCCCAGTCCGCTGATACCTTCATCGGTATGAACACGCATGATGATTGGGTGCCAGTAGGGTTGAATGATTTTGTCTTCTTCAAAATAAACATCAAATATTTCTACATTGGTAACCTTCATAGTTCTATCCCCCTTTTGCTCAAATTTGCTATATCTGCAACATTAAGCATTCTATAACGCCGTCAGCTCTTTTTTCAATGATTAATGGGTTATTTTCTGTGCAATTTCTGCCTGCTCTAATGTCACTCCTGACAATGCAGGAACCTGTTTGGTATTGTCATCCTCGAGGGTACAGCAGCCACCGAAGGAGCTCTATCTGCTGGAATTTCTATGAATCGATGTTCCAATTAATGGGTAGATATTTAGATGTGCATCTCGTGGAGTAAGGAAGGAGCCAGTTCTTGCAGCAGATTGGTAGTGGAGCCATCCAGCAGGGGGGTGATGGATATCTTGTCCTGTTGCAGAGCCCAGAGGTCATAACCTTGTAAACCTGTGCCCAGGTCAGGCAGGCGCTTGATGAGGTAGCATCCATCATTATTTTCATCATGCTCTACGGCATCGCAGTAGCTCTGTTGACTCTGGCTGGTGATTTCTATCCCTTTAAGTTCGGATAATGGCAGGTTGGGCAAATTGACGTTCAACAATAGTCGTTCAGACAGCATTCCATCTCTAATCATGGTCGCCAACAGCGCTGCCATCCTGGCGCTGGGCTCGAAGTGCAGCTCGCCGTCGTAGCCATTGAGTGAGATTGCCATGGAAGGGATGTCGTGCAGGTATCCCTGTACGGCGGCGCCCAGTGTACCGGAGACGACGACGTCATGCCCCATGTTGGAGCCTCTGTTGATGCCTGAGATAACAAGGTCTATCTCGCCTGCAAACATAGAGCGCAGGGCGATGATAACGCTATCGGCAGGAGTGCCTTCTACTGAGTAGGCCTCTACTCCTGCCAGTCTGGATTTCACCTTATTAACCCTGATAGCTCTCTTCAGGCTGATGGCGGTACCTACTCCACTTTGCTCCTTGTGGGGAGCCATCACCACAACCTGTCCCACCTTCTGAAGCTCCTCTGCCAGTGCCCAGAGGCCGTCGGCCTCTATCCCATCGTCGTTACATACCAGTATCTTCAAAAGAAATACCACTTCCCTTGTTAATTTTCATTATCCTTGGTTCCTTATCGGGCTCAATAAACTTTCCATCAACATAAAGGTCAAAGTTATATCTCTGAAGCAGGCCGTATTTTATATCCAGCAGGCAGGGCACGCCATCAATATCGAAGTTGCGTTTTGGCTTGCGGAAATATATCTGTAATGCCTTTGCACCGAAGGTGTCAATTACGAAGCCGTCGAGCTTTATCCATGCCAGTCCAAGCAGATGAACTCGTCTTATCTCTACTACTCGCTTTCCATCGTTTACTTTAACAGTCCAGGTTTTTCGTAGATTTCCAAACATAGTTTAATTCTCCATTTCAAAATATAGTTATTTTAGGACATGCTATTTTGCTTCTCTTGGGGAGTCGCTGTCAAGCGACAATTTCTTTTAATAACAGATGAGTATGAGGGTGATGTTTTACTTCAGTATTTCTAGGTTAAAGGCAGGTCATATATGCGCCATGTCTTATAGTGGTGCCCTCCCATGAATGCCGATGGCCTGAGAACCAGTACGTTATCCTCCAGCAGCATGGAAGCTTCACATTGCTGGTACCCACAATGAATGGCGTATTCCTTTACTTCGTTGAATAGAACTGCATCAATACCCAGCTTGCGGAAGCCTGGTCGAACCCCAAAGAACATGAGCCTCATCAGTGGGAGGTGCCGACGCATACGAAAAAGTCGGGCAAGCCGTATAATATCGGAGTCACCATACCAGTGCCAGCGTGGGCGCAATGCCTGGTAAGGGTCAGGAAAGGCACCAAACAACGCAGCAGGTTCTCCCCTGATGAAGGCGAATCGGACGAGGTTTGGGTCTGCAACCAGGCGAAGAAAATCCGCCAGGGCCATTGCCTCTTCACTTGTCAGGGGAAGGAATCCCCAGTTCTTAGACCAGCAATCGTTATAAATTTTTACAATCAGTTCTACCTCTGTAGCCAGATTTTTAAGGTTCAGTGACCTGGTTTCTATATTCCTTCGTAGTT
>CAYPSP010000055.1:0-896 GCA_964413335.1 uncultured Dehalococcoidales bacterium | reverse complement strand
TTTTGCATTCTCTGCGAGGCTCTTGAGTCGGGGTGATACAGGAGTCTGCAGGTCCATTATATAGGCATGATAGTCTTTAGCCTTGATGAAACCATATCGCTCCAGGAACTCACTATAGAAAGGGGGATTGTGAGTCAGGTCCATGGTTGGAGGATACTGAAAACCGTCTACCAGTATTCCCTGTCGCTCGTGGGTAGAGTTTGAATACTCACCAGGGCCTCGCATGGTGGTCATGCCGCGACCTTGAATCCAGTTTCTGGCACTGTCCAGCAGCACCCTGGCAACTTCGTAGTCATGAATTACCTCGAAGAAACCGAAGAAGCCGATATGAGAGCCATAGTAGTCATTGAATCTTTTATTGATAGTTGCCGATATTCGACCGACCGTCTTGCCATTTTTCCATGCCAGGAAATGGGTTGCCTCTGTGTGCATATGGTAGGGATGATTTCTCCGCAGGAGTCCCTTCATGCCCAGCAGACGATTGCCGAGCAGATCGGCATTTAATGGTGGTGTCCAGCAGGGATCGCCCTTATAAAGACGCCAGGGCAACATGGCGAAGTCCCTGATACGGGGATCTCCCAGTGGAATCTCTTTAACAACCGGTACTGGCGTGATTTATAACCACCTCTAAACTAAGAAATTACCGGGAGTATAGTATAACGAGCTTTACATGAGCATTGTTGTTAAACATGAAGTTTTATCTTTTCCGCTGATTACCATATTTCTGGTACAAGAGTTTTTCGTTCCGGTGGATAGTTGTCAAATTGCTGGTGATACCATCGCTGGTGTGCTCGAGCCCGTGGTATAAGGTTTGCCGCTGTCCAGACCGCAAAGGTAAGTCCTGGTAGTGACCATGTTGCTATGGCCCATCCAATCCACATAATAATTTCCCCAAA
>CAYPSP010000054.1:1793-7531 GCA_964413335.1 uncultured Dehalococcoidales bacterium | reverse complement strand
GGGTAAAATGGTCAGTAAAGGTGGAAACGAGGCTATCAGCGACAATCCAATAACGGGTTATACTATTATCACGGCGGACAATCTTGATGCCACTGTTGATTTAGCCCATGGCTGCCCTAGCATTCCGGATGGTGGGCAGATAGCAGTCTACAAACTTATAGCTATGTAGTAATTATTTAACCAGCGCTTAGGCGTGCTAACTCCTTCTGGAACAAATCAGTGCTGGAAATATGGATAATGAGGAAAATAAATAAAAACAGATACCAGAATTAACTATAGGGAGGTGTTATAAAAATGTCTATTTCTTTTTCAGGTAGTTAACTTGTCAACATAGCTATTGACATAGAGAGGCACGGGATTTCTTTCTACGATATTTTGGCTAAGGCAACTAAGAACGCTGTAACCCGTGATTTATTTAAGTATCTGGCTGATTCGGAGCAAGAGCATATCAGGATATTTCAGGGGATGCTAGCTGAAGCTGATATGTGGCAGATGCCAGCAACCTATGCTCAGGAATACACTGCTTATCTACGGGCACTGGTCGACAGGACTATTTTTACTGAGGAAATAATAACCAGCGAAGCAGAGACCAATGCGGATAACTATATTCAGGCTCTGGAATTAGCCATAGGTGCCGAAAAGGATTCAATATTATTTTATAACGAAATGAAGGAAGTCACATCACAACGTGCACAAGTGATGGTTAATAAAATAATTACGGAGGAGAAATCGCACCTTGAAAAGCTCTCTGAGTTGAAGAAGAAGCTAATATACTAATCGAAGGTCTAGCTAGTAGAAAACAACAAAAACACAAGCAAAGAATGGAGTTTCCATATACGAAAGTTGGTTGTCATCATACAAATGGTGGGTGAGATGACGGATATTCACGAAATTGATCTTAAGCCAGCACAATTCCTGGTAGATAACGTAGAGCTCTTACCCAAAGGCAGAGTTTTAGATGTAGCCATGGGTAGTGGGCGGAACGCTATCTATCTGGCTAGTTTGGGTTTCGATGTAGAAGGTGTCGATATGTCGCAGGAAGCGGTAAATATTGCCCTGAAAACAGCACATAAAATTGGTGTTTCTATTGGAGTACAGGTTGCCGATCTGGAGCAAGGCTACTCTATACGAAAAGATTCTTACGACGTGATTATTTGTTTTAATTACCTGCAGCGTTCTCTTATACCACAAATTAAGGACGGGTTGCGAGAAGGTGGAATGATAGTATACGAAACCTTTATCGTTGATCAGTCCCAGTTTGGGAAACCAACAAACCCCAAATACCTATTAGAGCACAATGAACTTCTTAACATGTTTTCTGATTTAAGGTGTCTTCGCTACAGAGAGGGAGTCATGAAAGGGCCCAAGGCTATTGCCTGTATAATAGCACAGAAAGTGTAGCTGTAGTCCAAGGCATTGCATAAAGGTACAGAACTTAAAACAAGAGATGGTGGATAGGTACTTTCCATAATAAAGCACATCAACCAGTGGCTGATAAAGAACGACTGGTAGCATTTTGTGCGCAGTGGTAGCAACGACCTATGGTGGATTATTATTGAATTGATTGATACTAAAGAACAATGGAGAACTTGCCATGTGCTACTTGAGCAAACTAAACAGTAGTACACCATGTATAACAATAAAGTTGCCACCATGTCAGGACCCTTACTGGTATATGGTAAGCTAAGGAAGTAGTTATTGTTGTAATTGTAGGAGACATACATGTCTAATCACCTCGCTGCGGAGACAAGCCCATATTTGTTGCAGCACGCTCATAATCCGGTAGACTGGTATCCTTGGGGAAAGGAAGCACTTAAACACGCCTTAGCCAAGGACAAGCCTATTCTGTTGAGCATCGGTTACTCGGCGTGTCACTGGTGCCATGTTATGGCGCATGAGTGTTTTGAGAACAATGATATTGCTCGTCTAATGAATGAGAACTTTGTCAATATCAAAGTGGATAGAGAAGAACGTCCTGACCTTGATGCCACCTACATGAAAGCAGTGCAAGCAATTACTGGCCGTGGTGGTTGGCCTCTAACCGTATTCTTAACTCCAGAAGGTAAACCCTTTTTCGGTGGTACATATTTCCCACCTCAAGATGGGCACGGTATACCTGGCTTCCCAAGAATCCTCATGGCTGTTGCTGATGCCTACCAGAATCGTCGCAGTGAGATTGAAACCGCAGCCCAGCGAATAGTGACAGCATTGACTTCAGAGACCAAGATTAACGCTTCTAAAGAGCCACTATTATCGGATACTATTGAGCAAGCCTATCAGGCTCTCAGAGAGGACTTTGATAAAGACTACGGTGGCTTTGGAACATCACCTAAATTCCCCCAGCCAATGACACTTGAATTCTTACTGAGGTATTTCCACCGTCGTCAGGATTCTGGTGCTATGGAAATAGTTAACCTGACTTTGGAAAAGATGGCTAAGGGAAGTATCTATGATCAACTAGGAGGTGGTTTTCATCGCTATTCAACTGACAGATACTGGCTGGTGCCACACTTCGAGAAGATGCTATACGATAATGCTTTACTCAGCAGGATATACTTATATGCTTACTTAGTTACCGGTAAGCAGTTATTTCGAACTATAGCTGAAGAAACATTGGACTATGTGCTGAGAGAGATGACTGATCCACGCGGTGGCTTTTATAGCTCCCAGGATGCTGATAGTGACGGTGTCGAAGGTAAATATTTTGTATGGACAGATCAAGAAATTAATGAGATTCTGGGGGAAAATACTGGTTATATTGTTAATGATTATTTTGGCATTACCGCTCAAGGTAATTTGAATGGTCACAACGTTCTGCATGTTACTGCAGATCTCGATGCAGAAGCATCAAGCGTTATTAAACAGGCAAAAAGCTCATTACTCGAAAGGCGAGAGCAGAGAGTTAAACCTGGTCGGGATGAAAAGATATTAGCTTCCTGGAATGGGCTAATGTTAGCCAGTCTAGCCGAGGCAGCTTGTGCTCTCGAACGTGAGGATTATTTAGCTGCGGCAGTAGCCAACGGATCATTCCTGCTGAACTCAATGATATCAGACGGATACCTCAAGCATACTTACAAAGATTACCAAGTGGACAGCGGCTATCTCCAGGACTATGCCCTAGTTATTGACGGGCTTCTGGCTTTGCATCAAATGACTTTTAGTGGCGAATGGCTCAGGCAGGCTATCAGGCTAGGTAAAGTCATGGTTGAGCAATTCTGGGACGAGGTTATGCATACCTTTTATGACACCAGTAGCAGACATGAGGATTTGTTTGTCCGTCCAAGAAGCATAAACGATGGAGCACTACCGTCGGGACCGTCAGCTGCTACCATGGTCCTGCTCAAACTGGCCAGGCTAACAGACAATGAACAATTCCAGCAAATTGCAATGAGGTCACTTGAATCAATGCAAGAATTGATGCGTCAGCATCCTATTGGCTTCAGTAATTGGCTTTGCGGTTTGGATCTATACCTCTCCACTCCAAAAGAAATTGCTATTATGGGTCCTAGGGTCCATCCAGTAAGTTCAGAGTTACTGCATATCTTATGTAGTACATGGCTGCCTAACAAAGTGGTCGGCGCATACGACCCTGACGACCAAACCCCGGTATCGGAGCTCAGGCTATTTGAGAATAAGGTGGTGATTAACAACCAACCTACCATTTATGTGTGTGAGCACTATACTTGCCAAGCACCAGTTACTGATCCAGCCTCATTTCTTACTCAGTTGCAAGAAAGCTAATGTTCTCTAGAAAGCCTAATGGGCAAGAGCACATTTATAAGACGAGGCGGTCCCCGGTATCATAGATACATAGAATCCTTTAACGTAAAACCAAGAGGTTAATTGTCAAGGGTAAATATTCAATACATAAATAGATACGATAATGTTAATTGAGTAAGTAGTACAATCAACTCAGGCCGCATACTACGAAGGATAGATATAAAGTGATAATATAATGGGCGATTCTGGTTTTGGATTAGGATTGTGATAGGCGTTTGTTTCAGTCATAGGTATTAGTACTTCTATTAACCGAATATAATAAACTGAAAAGTTGGTATGATTATATTTATGAGACCGACGTGGAAATAAAGTAATAGGGGAGAAAAATTACTATGAGACGGCATGAATTATTCCTGTCTATTCTAAACCTTCTTGGGTTCCTTGGTACCATTATCATAAATATACTCGCTAATGCTCTTCCCATTAATGACAAAACAACTGGTGCGTTATCCGACCAGTACCCTAATCTATTTGTTCCAACGGGGCTTACTTTTTCAATTTGGGGATTGATCTATATTCTACCTGCGATTTTTACTATATATCAATTGATGGTCATCATCAGAAAAGATACTCAACGGTCATCCTTTGTTGAAAAAATTGGCCCATATTTCTTTGTTTCCTCTATTGCCAATATCGGTTGGATATTCGCCTGGCATTATGAAATAGTTTCCCTGTCACTCATCCTCATGCTTCTAATTCTGGGATGCCTTATTGCGATTTATGTTCGACTTAATATTGGAAAAGCAGCTTCTATAAAATCTGAAAAGTACCTGGTTCATTTACCATTTAGCATCTATCTTGGCTGGATTACCATAGCTACGATTGCTAATGTTACCGCTCTGCTGGTCGACCTCAACTGGGACAGATTTGGACTTGGGGAACAATTCTGGGCTGTAGCTGTTATTGCTGTAGGTATAGCAATTGCACTGAGTGTACTATTCACACGAAAAGACATCTTCTATTGCCTCGTTGTCGACTGGGCACTGCTTGGCATATTGATAAAACGGCTAGCTGTTAATGACGTGCCTGATAATAACGTGATTATCATTACTATTATTGGGCTGGTACTGATATCGGCTGGAATAATCATACAGGTAAAAAGGAAAATGGTATACCAGAATAATGGAGAGGTACCATATATCGATACGTAAAATATGACTGGTCACTAAAGCGGCTAATCATGTTAACAAATGGCCTTTTTAATGAAGCTCTTAAGTTGTCAACCTGCCGTTAGGTAAGTCCTGGATAATTTAGTATTGAATTTACTCAGTTCTGTATGCTCATGGTTATAGGGCAAGTCTGGAAGATATATAAGGAGGTGCAGACATTACAACCATCAAGATTTATGATGTAAAACAGGACAGGGTAGTGATCGTCGAGAAGATTGCGAAATCGGATGCGGAATGGAAGAAACTTCTGACCAATGAGCAGTATGAAATCACGACAAAGAAGGAAACGGAGTTGCCAGGAACCTGTGCCTTTGACAGCGTTCATGAACCAGGTAGCTTTCGGTGTATACGATGTGGCAACGACCTTTTTCGCCGCTCCGCCAAATTCGAATCGGGAACGGGCTGGCCCAGTTATTATGAACCAGTCTCACCGTTGAATGTGGTAGAGCAGCCTGATACTAGTCTGGGAATAGCGCGGACTGAGGTGCTCTGCGCCCGGTGTAGCTCCCACCTTGGTCATGTTTTTGATGATGGCCCACCGCCGACCTATAAACGCTACTGTATGAACGGCGTTGTGCTCACATTCGTACCTGAGGACAAACTATGAACCAGTCTTACTCAATAGAAGTTGCGACCCTCGCCGGTGGTTGTTTCTGGTGCATCGAAGCAGTCTTCCGTGAAGTTGACAGCGTCAGGGAGGTGATACCCGGCTATACAGGTGGCACCACCATGAATCCAACTTACGAGCAGGTCTGCACTGGCATGACTGGCCATGCTGAGGCACTGCAG
>CAYPSP010000054.1:0-1693 GCA_964413335.1 uncultured Dehalococcoidales bacterium | reverse complement strand
TGCAGAGGAACTCATCGGAGAACTCAATAAAGCTCATCTGTGGAAGAAATCTATAGTTACCCAGGTTACTCCACTGGGTACATTTTATCCCGCAGAGAACTACCATAGTGAATACTTTTCCCGACATCCTGAACATGTATATTGCCAGATAGTGATTTCGCCCAAGGTCAACAAGTTCCGTAAACAATGGACAAAGCAACTTAAGAAGTGATGTGTAAATAAATCAGATATTTATATTACCTGGCTTGAATATGACACACATGCATTTCGTCCCATAAGCGAAAAATCATGACCTTCCCCTGGTAGTTGTATCACTCATTAGGTTAGTGCCAAAATAGTATTCAGGGGTCTACTTCCCAAGCAAGGTGTTGCGAGTTCGAATCTCGTCACCCGCTCCATTATTACTACAAAACTCTCACTTCTCTTGGACTGGTTCCTCAGGGGCATTCACATTTATCAGAGGTCGTATTTAATGCCAACTTCTTCAGCCAGACCCTTCAAATCTTGAAGAACTTTAGAATGGAGCGGTATACCATTAGCTTTACGCTCTTTCTCCATTTCGGCTTCACAACCACCGGCTGTATAAATATTCTTAACACCCGGTAGCTTAGGTAAAGTTTCAAATGCTGCTATCATTTCATCCATTGATTGCTTAAAGGCGTCTACAGACAAGAAACTGCTTATTTTTAAAGCTCCCATAAAATGGCTGGTATCATCTCTTTGAGTCCGTGATATACCGGGAGCTGTCCCGGAAAGCAATGCGCATAGTATTTCTATAAACACACCCAATCCAAAGCCCTTATAACTCCCCAATATCGGTGTTCCCCCCAAAGGTAATAAACCACCCTCACCTAGCACTCTTTTATTGGGGTCTGTTAGAGGCTTCCCCTCCTTGTCTATTGCCCAACCTTCAGGTATAGATTTACCTTCTAATATCGCCTTCCTTAATTTACCGGCTGCTACTACAGAAGTTGCCATATCAAGAACAAAAGGCGGCTTTTTATTGCTTGGTGCTGCTACGGATAAAGGATTGGTACCAATCGCAGTTTTATAACTTCCTGGAGCCACAACCTCTGGTATCGGGCTGGTCATTGTGATTCCAATCATGTCATGCTCTATGGCCATCATGGCATAATAAAAACCAGGGCCGAAGTGAGTGCTATTTCGCACTGAGACAAAACCCGCCCCTGTCTTTCTTGCCCGCTGTATTGCCTCCGTCATCGCACGATGAGCAACCACAAAACCCAACCCCTGGTCACCATCCATAGTCGCTACCGAAAGGTCTGTATCAGTAACTTTAATATCAGGCCTGGGTTTAATTCTTCCTTCTCTCAATCCCTTAATATAAAACGGAACAAAACTGGCAATACCATGAGTCTCCACCCCTCTGAGGTCTGCTGATACCAGCACATCTGCCGTTACATTTGCACCTGCCTCAGGTACACCAAAACTCTGAAGCGCTTTAGATGCCAGAATAACCAGCTTTTTGGCATCAATCCGGGACTTCTCTGTAACCATTAGCTCTCTCCCTCTTTTATTCTTCTTGATATAATCAGGTGTTTAGAGATTACCTAAGCTAATTTCATACTTACCAAGATTTCTTTAAGCTCGGCTTTTTCTTTGTCGGTAAGATTAACAAGAGGTAATCTAACCTCACCACCTCTTAAGCCAACGATATCCATGGCTGCCTTAA
>CAYPSP010000053.1:0-7571 GCA_964413335.1 uncultured Dehalococcoidales bacterium | reverse complement strand
GACCTCCTTAAGGACTTAATTCTTAAAGAAGATTTGCCCGATACTTTGAATGGAAAGGATTATATTCCTATAGAGCCAGTGGCAGTGGAACTCTCGGGTAAAGACGTTGAGTTCGATAACTCTATTCTGGTTGGTGATTGGGTCTTCCAGTGGAACGGCGACCGCATGGGAATCGGTCCACCGGTAGCAGGGGTTACTCCTCCGGGAATAATGACTTCCCCTCCAGAGGCAGTCAAACACAAGGTAACATTGGCCAAGATTATCTCCCTGGCATTGGTAGATGCAGTAAACCCCTGCGCCTTTGCAGTATTATTGCTGCTGCTCACCGCCATACTGACCTATAACCCTGGTAACAGGCGAAGTGTACTGCTTGCCGGATTGATGTTTATCGCTGCAATTTTCGCAATGTATTTCGTTTACGGATTAGTATTCATCAAGTTCTTCCAATTGATACAAGCCTTAAACATGGTCAAGATGTGGCTTTTCAAGGTATTGGCGGTGGTAGCTATTATTTTTGGAATACTTAACATCAGGGATTCCATCAAATATAAGCCGGGTGGAATTGGAACAGAGATGCCCCTTATGCTGAGACCCAGAATGCAAGCTCTGATTGCCAGGGTAACATCACCCAAGGGGGCTTTTATTACAGGCTTATTCGTCACCCTTTTCCTGCTGCCCTGCACCATCGGTCCCTATGTCATAGCAGCGGGTATCCTTTCCGTCTTCGATATGATGGCTAATATCCCTGTCCTGTTGCTCTATAACCTGATATTCGTTGTTCCTATGCTGGTAATAGTAGGAATAGTCTACCTGGGGCTGAGTGGTGTGAAGGATGTTGAAGAATGGAAGAACAGGCATATCACCAAGTTACACCTGGTAGCGGGAATTCTGATGCTTTTGGTGGGGATTGCCCTGCTCCTGGGCTGGGTCTAGCAACAATTAATAGCTGTAAATTTCGTGGCCTGGTTATAGAAAAATAACCAGGCTTAGCGTAATATCTGCACCCTGTGAAATGCTTCTCCAAACTCGAAGTTATATCCCTCAGCCATCGACCTGTAACGCTCTTTCAACCGTAACTCCAGGTCCTCTACCGAGGGAATTTCATTCATCTGGCTACTGTGACAACGTAGTGCCGCCAGTTTCAATTCCACAGTATCGCTGATGTCAAAACAACAATTAGGTTCCTCCGACCCCCAAAATAATATCTCTTCAACCTTATGAGGAGCAAACCCCTCCTCTAATAAATCAGGATAGGACAGATGATCCCGGGCAAAGGGAAAAATCGCATCCAGAACAACCTGTCCGGTAATACGGTGGTCACGATGCCAGATATAGCGCCGATAAGGATCAGCTGTTACCACGGTCTGAGGCCGATACGTTCTTATCAGGCGAACCAAATCCTTCCTGAACCCCGGAGTATCCTCCAATCCCTGGTCAGGATAACGCAGGAACACTACTTCCCTCACTCCCAGCATGTTAGCCGCCGCCTGTTGTTCCTGTTCCCTCATTACAATCAGGTCTCTCGGACTGATACTTGTATCGCTGGTACCTTTGTCACCCGTGGTACATACTGCATATACCACTTCTTTCCCTTCCCTGACCCAGTGCAGTACACTTCCGGCAACCCCAAACTCGGCATCGTCAGGATGTGGCGTTATAACCAGCACCTGAGCTGTTTTATTTATCATGTACAGACCTCCCAAGAATAAGTATAGAAATACACACCAATTGTATAGCATCAAATCTGCCTGATACAATTTATCATTGATGACAGACATAACAGCAACAACCAAATTCACCTGCCATATCAGGAACTATTGCCCGGACGACTTTGAGGGCTACGCTCTCTTTCATAGAGAGGCAAGAAAACTGGACTCAGCATCATCTCATGCCCTGGCGCTGACGATTGCCATGCAATTGAACAGACCACATTATGACCCGACACATGATTTGTTCTTGGCCATAGCTGACGGAAAGGTCATCGCCTACCTCGATGTCAGCCGTGAACTGGAAATCGGGCGAATGATTTTTGATTGTATGGTACGCCAAGATAAGCACAGAAGAGGTACCGCCACTGCATTGTTCAACCATACCATGCATTATGCCTCAGAAACAGGAATCCAGATAGTCCATGTAAACATAGTCAGGGATAACATCGCCGCAAAAAGACTATTGCAGAAATTAGGTTTTATCTTTGTCCGCCGTTATATTGAGTTCGGTTTAACTTTTGCTGATACGCCACTGCCTGATGTTTCGAAAACAGAGTCCAGCTGTCGTCATCTACGACACGGTGAAGAACAATCTCTGGCCGAATTACAAAACAGGGCATTCATTAATACATGGGGCTTTAATCCCAACACCATGGAGGATATCGTTTATAGCCTCAAACTGCAAACAGGCAACCCATCCAATATAATCGTGGCAGTCAAAGAAAATCAGATAATCGGTTATTGCTGGACTGTGCTGCAGGCGGAAAAGGGAATTTCCTCAGTCAGGCAACCCAGTTTCATACATATGCTTGGTGTAGCTCCAGAATATCGAGGGCAGGGAACAGGAAAAATGCTACTGGTTGAGGGGCTTCGCTACCTGAAGGAGAAAGGGGCAGGCAAAGTAACTCTTACTGCAGACAGCGAAAATACAGCTGCCTGCAACCTCTATCGCTCCTTTGGGTTCACAATCATATCTACCAGACCGTGGTATGAAAAAAGGCTCGCCTAGCAGGGCAATGCCTCCCGACAACCTAGCATCACCTGGTATTGTTTGTTTATATCCCTGGCAACCTCCATCCAACCAAAGTTGCCAACCATGACCTGAGAGTCCCTGGCAATCTCTGCACAAAGACCAGGGTTTGAAAGGACGCTGACAATACCTTCAGCAAGATGTGACGGTTCATGGCCATCTACTATATATCCTGCATTATGATATTTAAACAATGTTTCAATAATCCCAACCCGGGTAGCCACTATGGGTGTTCCACATGCCAGCGATTCGAGAGCTACCAGTCCGAAACTCTCATAATACGAAGGAATCACACAGGCATCAGCAGCATTGTAATAATAAGGTAATTCCTGCTGGTCAACCATACCGATGAAATCAACCGAATTTCCAATATCCAGGCTGAATGCGAGCTTTCGCAGTCTATCTAGCTCTGGCTGACTCTGTTCGTCTCCTCCTACCACCACCAGACGAATCCCTTGATAACCCTGTAAACAGGACACTGCCCTGAGCAAGTCATCTATTCCTTTAAGTGCCTCGATTCTACCCACAAACAATATTGTTGGTCGATTGTCCAGTCCCAAGTAGCACCGTGCTAGTTCCTTGCCTATATTGCGAAACAGTTCCAAGTTGACACCACAGGGAACTACGGCGACCCTGCCCGGTGGGGCTTGGTAATAATTGATTAAATCAGCCCGCTCCTGTTCAGTAGCGGCGATGACACGGTCACAACCCCTGACCATTTCCCGCTCCTCTTCTATACGTATAGCAGGCTCATCCCCTCCCATACCAGCGGCATTTTTTACAGCTCCAAGAGTATGAAACATCATCATGTGAGGCACCTGCCACTGCCACTTCATGAGTCTTCCTACACTTCCCGACAACCAGTAGTGGCTGTGTATCAAATCGTAATGCAGCCCACAGCTCTGGCGAAAATCCTCCAGATTATAGGCAAAATCATCTAGGTAGGAATAAACCATCGTTTTTTGTATATCTTTAACCTCTCCTGCACGGAGATGAATCAGCCTGACACCCTGCCCTACCTCTATTATCTCCCTATCCATCGGATCATGTGCACGAGTGAACACGTCCACCTGATGTCCTTGTTTTCCAAGCTCAGCAGCAAGTTCACGGATATAAATACTCATACCACCAGTGTCCTTGCTCCCAATCTTTCCCATCGGACAGCTATGGACACTAAGCATGGCTATATTCAATTTATTTACTGTTATGCTTATTCCTTCCCTCCCTGCTCGTTAATATGGAACTACTATGCCTCGCTTCAATCGAGAAGTATCTTGCAATACGAGATAGGAACCTCTTTACCTCCAAGTCGATACTTATATACTTCAGAACCCTTCATAAAATCAAATTTACCTTTACCCTCTTCAATGCTGTTCCTGAGGCAGTAAAGCTTTGAAAGTAACCCCACGCTTAACGAGCTATAGCGAGGGTCATAACCACTATTATATAGATACACCACATCCCGATAATCAGAATACATAAGCATAGCTACATCCTCACCATTAAAACTAAGTACCCCAAGTCTTAACAAGCCTGCCATAGCCATATCTCGCGCCATACGGCGAAAAAAAGTTTCCATTCTAGCAGTCATAAAGTCCGCCTTATCTTCTCTGCTGATACGAAACATCTTTAAAAAATGGTCCAAGTGATCCTCTATTAAGTTCCAATCGGTCAGTACCCGATAATCTACGTCGCCTGCCTCCATCATTCTTCTTAATTTGCGCCTGATCTCATGCCGTTGTTTGCTATTCAAGGTAGCCAGGTATTCCTCCCAGCTACCAGGTAAATCTATCTCCACAGAAGTTGCTTCCTGCTCGACGATGAATTGATAACCACGACTTTTTACAACAGGTATAAGCCCTCGAACTACTGTGGAATCCGGCCTTAGACAATGTAATTCCAGACAATTTACATTTTCCTCCTCCAGTTTATCAAGCAACCTGGAGAAGAAATATCTTTCACTGTCCGTGGTTATCACAAAGTCCAGATAATCACACACGTCCGGACTGCCAATAAAGCAAGCTCTACCGTCTTCTATTAACAAAGGAGCAACGCCCGTTACTTTTCCATCTTTTTGTATTGTAAAGATATGTGCTTCGGTCCCACCACCAAACTCGTACCACCAGGCCCTTAACCAGTATGGTAGGGTAAAAAGACAATTCCAGTCCAAGTGTTGTAAATCATTCCATGAATACAACAGGTCATCAATTCTTTGCACGCTAATAGTGTTGCTCATAATTCCTCTATAAGACTAGCATTTTGTTTTATCCAAATCAAAATATCTACCTGCTGAATTGTCATAGAGAGGGGTGTAAACCCTATGGCAATCCGGAGGGTGAATCGGAAAGAGTATTGATTTCTCCCAAGCCAACTCAACTCCTCACAGATTGCTTTGTCGCTACTGCGAAAGCAGGAATCTACCCACAGGTGCTATAATATTGTTCTTGGTTAACAGAAGAGCACAGAATCCAGATGGCATATAAAAACACCGATTATCAAATAATTCAGAACGAACTGAACGAACTAGCACTGGAGACTTTCGGGCTCTGGGACGAGGACCGTGTTGGTTTTCGCTGGAAACACTACTTGCCTAACCACACGCAGAGGGTGCATGCTTCATGTCTTGAACTGGGCAAGCGCGAGGGCGCTGACCAGCTTGCACTTTCCTTTGCAGCAACCCTTCATGATATCACCAAGCCCTATGACGGAGAAATATATACGGATAGTGATGGCAAAAGGATACTTGACGAGAATGGCTTCTGGAAAAATGAGGTGCTGATGCCTGCCCGTAGTAATATCGTCACCGAACTCTACGACAGCAACAACCTATATGGCTCCATGCATCATATCTCAGGAGCGTTCATAGCCAGGAAATTGCTCGAGAGATATTATCTGAAACAAGGGTTCATAGATAACGTATCTTCAATCATCGCCGCCCATGTGAAGCCTTTAAAACTTACTCCAGAGGAATATAATCATGTCTATGGTAAGATAGAAAACAAAATCATCTACGATGCTGATACCATGGATGCCAACCTGGGCTATGTTGCTTTCTTTCGTAATATCCATATCCACGCCCCAAGGCATCTCCAGAATGGGGGCTTTAACATGGCACAGTACCTCGCTAGCATTGAGCCATGGATCAATAGCAAACAAAGCTTCGCCGACGGGCTGTTAACCGGATTGGCTCGAGAGATGGGAAAACAGAGGCAATGGCGTAAACAGCAACTGTACCAACAGTTTATTACAGAACAAAATAACCCTGAGCTAAATACGAAATATGGAATGCTTGGTGTTATCAACTATTTCGTAAGCCAGACCAGCGAACCAAACTTCAACAAGGAAATGCTTCATCTTCAGCGAAGCTGGATTCCCGAACGTGAGAAATGGCTAGAACAAGATTCGCACTGCTCTGACTCAGAACAAGCTAAAAACAGTCTGCAACGCGTCAGGGATTTCTGCAAAACCACCAGTGAAGAGGCTGCCGGTAAAAAATGAAAGAAAAGAGATTAAGCATTATAGCTGATGACCTGACCGGTGCTATGGACAGTAGCGGTTACTTCGCCACCATGGGGTTAAGCACCGTAGTGGTACTTGACCACAATCCATCACGGATAGCGGACGTGATAGTTATCAGTACCGACAGTCGCGGTGACGACCCTGAGACGGCATCAAATAAAGTGCGGAAGCTGGCATCGGAGTTGAAGGATGACATAGTCTACAAGAAAATAGATTCCACTCTGAGAGGCAATATAAGTGCCGAACTGATGGCGGCTATGAACAGCCTATCCTGCGAGAAAGTAATAGTGGCTCCTGCCTTCCCTGCAGTGGGAAGAACCACCCTGAATGGTATGCTGCTGGTGAATAACACACCTGTGTCAGAAACACAGTTTGCCAATGACCCGACAAACCCGGTGACTGAATCACATATACCGCGTATGCTGGAACAATCGATTGGACATCCTGTAGGCACGGTGTCCCTTGAAAGCATCAATGCCGGTGCCGAATCCCTGTATCACGAGTTCTCCAGCCGGCCAGAAAAGGTCCTGGTCTGTGATGCTGTTGAACAAGCTAACCTGCATACTATTGCCAGTGCTTCAGCCATGGCAGAGACAAACTGGCTACTATGCGGTTCAGCAGGACTGGCTCGTGAGCTGGGCAATTTCCCCATTAAGAAGTCTAAAGCTAAGTCACTAAAGGTATCAGCCAACGAACCCAGTGGGGCTGCGCTACTGGCTGTCGGCAGTCGGCACCAGGTTAGTGCCACACAACTCCGCAAAATGCAAAACGAACTAAATATCCATGTACTGGATGTGAAAATCGGATTACCAGCCGACATCCAATCATACACTACCGAGATGGACCACATCTTGCTGGATGCCATAGACCTGCTCAGACAAGGAAAGAGCGTTGCTGTCACCACTACTTTCTCCCAGTATATACCTGCATTAAAACGTTCGGTATCTGGCATACTGGCAGACCTTGTGGCGGATATATTAAGTCTCCAGGATATAGCAGGGCTGTTCCTCTGTGGAGGCGACACTGCTTTAGAACTATGCCGACGGCTTGGTATAGGGGCTATACAGGTACAGGGTGAAGTGGAGACGGGAGTACCTGCCGGAAAATTCAGTGACAGCCATGGTAATTACACAAGGCTGGTCACCAAGGCTGGAGGATTCGGGAGCGAAGATGCTATAATTAAAGCCATATCATATCTTGAGAGAGGGTATTTATTGTGAGTCAACAAAAACCTTTACTGGCTATCACCATGGGCGACGCCGCTGGCTCAGGAGCCGAGATAATTACCAAGGCAATGATAGAGCCTGAAGCAA
>CAYPSP010000052.1:0-7599 GCA_964413335.1 uncultured Dehalococcoidales bacterium | reverse complement strand
CATATTCTGAATTTATCTTCATTACTTTTTCAAATACATTTTCGAAATTAGTAGTTGCTTGTTGAGCTTTATTTAATTGATAAGCAACGTCATCAAATTCTGGTTGTAATTTTTTTATATTACCACTTCTTATATTTGCTTGCTGTGATGGACTAAAAGTTCTTAATTCTTCTGGAGTAACTTCTGAACCAGCCCCGATTGCTGCTTGCTGTAATGCTCTCTTTTTCTTTTCTAAATCAGCTGTATTAACTCCTTGAAACTTTAATAAAGCATCCCTAGTCATCAAATTGAATATATCTGATTCATTATCAGGTTCTGGGACGTTAGGTGGAACCAAAGAACCAGTATTCGGCAACATCGGGTCAACATTATTGATTCCAGAGTTAGAACCAGCAGGAGGAGTGTATCCGTATGTTTTTTTAGCATAATCCACGTTAGCTTGGTCTTCACTCCCAACTCTTGGATTAAGTGCAGCTGAATCTAAATCACCCATATTATCACCAGCTTCGTTTAAATAAGTGCCATCTAATTGGCGTGTTAGTTTTGCCATATGTTTATATATTTATATTTAGTAATCTTTGTTGTCTAAATTCATCTTCTAATTCGCTAGCCCTGCCTTTTACTGCTGTAGTTTTTTCTTTATTCAAAGAACCAATTACTCCGCCAATAGGTGTAAATAAATTTCTAGTTCCAGTTTTTTGAAATCCTTTATTGCTAACATTATATTCATTTAATTTTGGAGTTTCAATACCATTTATAACATCACTTCCCAAAGTTCTTTCTGCTGTAGTGTAATAATCTTCCACCCCTCTTCTTAAATCTTTAGAAACTTCATCAATAGATTGTTGTTGGTTTTCTACATTTATATTTTCCCTAACCCCTCTTTCACTACCGTAAACAGTTCCGGCTTGTGCTTCGTTTTCAGCTACTACTTCTAAATTTCTTTTAAATGGGTCTTCAGCGTTTCTAACTCCTGTTTCAAAATCTTCAGTAAGCCTAGTTATAGATGTATCTAAATCATCTTTGTAATTATTTATTTGTTCTTGGTAGTAAGGGTCTAACTCAGTAATAGCTTGGTCAGTAAATTTTTTGACTTGCTCAGGTGTAATCTCTATATTGGGATTGATAACTTTACCAGCATCAATTTGGGTTCCCAAAGATTTCATCATCTCTATATAAGCCATTTGTAAAGTTGGAGACATTTTACCAAAATTTTCTCTTATTGTAGCATCCGCGAATTGTTCTTTTAAAAATGGGTCATTGTCAATAAGGTCTTGATACATAGAATAATCATTACCTGTGCTTGTATTTGCATTTCCTACATATTTATTATATTTATTTTCTATTGTTGAATTTGCTTCTTCTTCGGAAGAACCTCTTCCTACTAATTTAGCTATTTCGTAATCAATAAACTCCTGTGGCATTGATTCTAGTTTTACTCCAGTTTTACTTAAAAACATATCTAAATTGTCTCTTCTCTGGCTACCATCACTATATTTATAATTAACCTTAATTCTTGTAGTGCCATTAGATTGTGGAAGTCTATCTATTGTCAAATTACTGTATTTATCACCACTAGTTGGTATACCTAAATTATCAGAACTAGAACTCCCCGAAGAAGAACCCCCTGAATAAGAACTTCCTGAATCAGAACCTACTTTGTTAAAACTACTAGGCACATCAACCTGCGTTGCTTTTCCTGACCAATTATTTTTCCAATCTGTTGCTCCTATTTTATTTCCTGTAGAAGCATCATAAATATCATTAGAATTTGGGTCTCTAAAAAAAGTTTTATTAGAAGTTGCTGGTTCTTCTTTTTCAGCTTCTGGTTCTGAAGATATTTCGTTAGTCCAACCTTGATTTGCCCAATAGCTAACATCACTATCAGGTACTGTCATTGGATTACTTGCATTTCCTTTGTAATAAACTGTTGCCATATTTTTTATATTAATTTATTTAATGTAATATTAATAATTCTGTAGCTGATATAGCCACTCCGACTAATACAGTATTTGAACCAACGGAAGTTCCTATACTTTTATCATCTTGAACATAATAATCAGAGCCTATTGTTAGTCCAGTAAATCCGTGCACTACTCCACTGGTCTGAACTGTCGCTAGGCTAGTCGATATAGTATTATTAGTACAAAATCCGTGGAAGTTTAATTTATTTGCATCGTCGGCATCACATCTTATTACATTTCCAGAACTATCAATAAATACTGGCTGTGGTAATGCAAGTCCGTTTATAGTTTCTCCACCAGTTCCTCTTATCGGAAATAAAGCTGCATTCTCATCTAGTCTAACTATTTTATAATCATCCCCATTTGGCTCTACTTCTGTTGCATTAGTTCCAAGGTCAAGATAAGTTGCTATACTTATATCAGTTCCAGTTGAAGGGGCTGTTAATTTTAGTATTTCTCCACCATTATGTTTCCCTGGGGTTACTCCTGTTATAACAAAATGGTCTGTATCGTATTCAAAAGTTTCTGTTTTACTAGTTGCTGTTCTAATAGCTGCTTGAACTAATGTAGATATTTCAGTTAAATTACTAAAATTTTCATAAGCAATTCCGTCTACTGATATAAAAGCATCGAATCCTTGCACTCCACCATTTACACGCATTGTGCCACCACTATAAGACGAAGAAGTTATAGTCACAGTAATTAAACTACTAGAACTTACTTCTGTTAATTTTATATTATAAGCTGTGCTATCAGAAATTTTTATATTACTATTCATAGTAATTACTTTTGCTCCAGATGATGTGATTGAAATAGTTCCACTATCTAATAAAGTTCCACCTTCATCGCCACCTGTAGTTAATCTCCAATTATAACTTCCTCCAGTAATAACGCCAGTAATATTAATAGTGATAGCAGTTATAAAATCCATATTAGTTAAAGTAGTAAACCCTTGAGAAAAACTTGTTGCTACTCCAACACTACTTCCAGCTGAACCAGTCGAAAGTTTATTTTCTTCAACTCCAGTATTTACAAAATCAACACTAACAGCTCTTTCCGTTCCGTCTATTTTAACTTTAAACGCTCCATCGTCTGTTCCTTGCCCTAATGTGTCGAAGTTCGCTAAAACAACATCTGTATCACCAACTAAACTAGCATCGGACATTGGCACTAAATTTTCTGGGTCTACAATTTCAGTAGATACACCATCAACTATACTACTAGTTCCACTGTCGTTATATTTTCCAGAAGTATTGCCTGAGTATTTATTGTTCCTTATAAAGTTGTCATCACAATTAGCGTTAGCAATATTAATTCCATATCCTCCGTTATCGTTTAATTGATTGTTTGTAAGTATATTGTTATCTGATGTAGCTGTTAATTTAATTCCATCACTAGCATTAGATTGCGCTCCACAACTAGTCATTGAAATGTTGTCGCAACCTGATATAAATTCGTGTCCGATTCCTCCGTTTTCTATCGCATTACAAGAATCTAAAGCCATAAAACTACAATCAGTATATTGAAACCCGTTACCAGCAGAGTTTATAGAAAAACTTTCACCCATAGAAACACTTGTACACTTATCAAAACTCATTCCATATCCAGTAAATGTATCTATCGCTGAATGCCCACTAATCCTAGTATAATGAACATTTTCCATTGAACAACCATAAGCATTGTAAACCATCGAAGTACCGTCAATATTCATCACAGTAGAATCTTTAAAACTAAGTGCTTGTCCGCATAATTGCACAACTAAATTATAAAGTCCAACATTATCACCATATTGTATAGTTATACCAACTGCTGCACTATTTTGAACTGTAAAATTTTCTAAAAATGTATCAACATATCTATTGGCTAATACATAAGTTGCTCCAGACAAAGTCTCCCCAGCAAAGGGTATTCCAATATTTATTAACGTATTAGAAGTTCTAGAAACAATAGGATACCATATACCAGATAACATAATACTTCTTCCTACCATCCCAGCAATCCAAGTTGTTCCCACTCCTGTTATAGCAGTCGCTCCATTACTTATAGACAATGTTCCAGTTGAATAAGCATCTGTACCAATAACTTTTAGTCCATAAGCACCACTCTCAAAATCTATAATTGCTCCATAAGTATTTAAACCTTTTAAATAAACGTTACTAGGTAAAGTTATATCTGCCCCAGGGGTGTGTGTTCCATTTTGCAACATAACAGTCCCACCTCCAGCAGCAGAAACTAAATTTACTTTAGTTTGTATTGATTCTGTAGTTGCACAAGTTAAATAAAGTCCTCCAAGGTTTACTGAAGTAACATCTGCATTATCAGCAGGCTTAGTTAACCCAGTAACACTATCCCAGACTGCAAGTAAGGCAGTAGCATCTGTTATATCGTTTAAAAGTTTTATTCTTTCTTCGTAATAATTTTTCCAAGCAGTATCCCAATCAGTTCTTGTGGCGTTTGTAGTGGCTGTCATATCATCAAATACAGATATTGTAGTATTAAGGTAAGTGTCTAAAGAAGCAAAAGCTGTGTCAAAATCTGTGTCATCTACAGAATAAGAATCTGCTTGAACTGGTATAGTACCTGTTGTGGCTGTTCCCTCTACTACAATAGCATCCCATTTTAATTTAGCTTCTAATTTTTCTAATGGAGTAATCTTGGCGTCACTTGCCATATCGTCTAATTCTCCTAAGGCTATATTAGCTGCAGCATCATCAGTCCATCCCTCGCCGTTCACTATATTAGAAGTATTTATATCTCCTTGATTGTCTCCTGTTACATCAGCATTGTCGTCTGGTTTGGTAGCCCCAATAATTTTAGAAAAATCAACTTCAGCATTAATTGTAAAAACCCCTGTTGAAATATTATATTTAATATAACTAACATCATTAGCTGAACCAAAGTAAACTCCACTACTATTCATTATATACCCAGCGTTTACAGTATCAGTGAAAGAAGTTTTACCATATTTTATAATTCCACCTATTAATGTAATATCTGCAAATTGAGCAGTGCCGTCATCGTTAATAGTCCAACCAGCAGAATCCTTTATATAATCTTTACTTCTTATAAATCCTTTATTAACAAAAAGCTCTCCAGTTAATTCTCCAGATTCTAAACCAGAACTTGGGACTTCACTAGGCAATATACTAGTATCTATTTTATTTAATAAATTGTCAACCCCAAGGGCTTCAAATGTCATAATTTTCTGAATTTAATATTTCAAATCCTCTAAATATAAATGAATTTCCTATAATATTTCCGCTTAACTTAAATTTTATTCTAGTAAAGTTTGTAGCTCCAACGTTTAAAACTTCATAAATTTCATTCTTCAACTGTCCTATTGGTCTCCATTCTGAAAGACTATCAGAATCTATTTTATAACTTATTGAAGCCCCTTGAGCGTTTTCGAATAATGCAACCATTTCATTAATATCTTTTTTCTCTGTTTTGCTATTAGTTAAATAATAGAATTGAGTTTCTACATTATAGAATATTGGAGTTCCATCATCGTCGTTGCCTGAATCAAATGTATAAACTTTTCCTATGTCTCCACCAATTACATTAGTTAAGGTTGTTCCACTGTCATATTTGCTAGCACTTCTAATTTCGTAAGGATAACTATATAAAGTCCAAAGTTGTTTAGAAATTGTATACCTACAAACCATATTGGTCATACTAATACCATCTAAGGTTATATCTCCAATAGCCCAACATATATGGTCTCCATCTTCCCAAGCTGAAATACTGCTCCAATAAGTTCTTGGTATAGCTTCAATTACGTCAACAATCTTTTTACTTATCTCTACAGGTGTAGTCGAATATTGATAAATAGCTTTAGGTGAATGAAAAAATATCCCATCTTTAGTTTCAATTATACTTTCTTGACTATGAGTTCCAACATTTATAAATGGGTCAGGGTCAGTAGAATTGATGCTAAAAACTCTATAAATATGATTTTGTTTAAATACTAATAAAGCGTTAGAACTTCTTTTTAAACCTGTAATCTTATCTCCGTCTTGTGGACTTATTTGTATAAACGAAGTTCCTCCAGAAATAGTTCCATCTGTATTAACAACATCGCTATAATAAAGTTTATCATCTGAAGCATCTGCTATCCAAATTCTAGAACGATAATTTTCTATATAATCTCCTTTTGGCAAATCTGCTACATTTACAGAACCAAATGCTGCACCTGCATAAGTTGCACAAACTTCATTGGCGTGACCATTTACCATAAAAGTATAGTCAACTAAGTTTGTAAACCTCGCTTTACTTGCAGCAGTTAACCCAGTTCTTCTAGATGTCCAAGAAGTTGCATTAAAATCGTAAACTACAGTTCCAATTTTTGCTAATAGCCTATAAGTAGTTCCAGCGTTATTTATGTAATTATGTAAGCCTAAAATTGGCGTTGCAGCAACTATTTCGGCTCCAACTACAGTTGTTCCCTTTCTAGTCTTAAAAGCTCCTATTCTATCGAAATGGACGTTTGTAGCAATGGTAACGCTTGTAGGCAACGCCACTACTTCGTCTATTGCTGCATTTCTTATAATTCCCTCTGAATAATAAGGTAATAGTATTTTTTCTAATTTAGCCATATTTTTAATTTGGTATATCTACATTAATTCTTGTATTTTGCCCAAAATATTCTTTATTAATTTGAGCCTTTTTCATACTTGACCACTTTATATAGTCAATATCATTTTTCCAATCTAATTTTTTTTCTTTTCTTTGCTTTATTTTAAATCTTAAAAATGGTATATAAATATTATAAAATGGTTCATCTAACTCATCTGAATCTGAATTAATATCGGTAATACTTTTGTAATAATCTATATAAACGCTTTCCCCTGCAAAGTCATCGTCAAATGGTTGTGAAAAGTAAATATATCCATCGTTTACTGTATAATTTACAGGTAGCCCGAAATTAGCATTTTGCCAAACATCAACTCCGTCAGCGTGTCCTGCAGCTCTAATCCCAGTAACTCCACTTAAAACGTTTGTAGTTTCAGTATTTGCTGTGTAAGCAACGCTATCTCTTACTTCATCTATATCTCCTGCAGCAATATCTATACTTCCATCTTCATCAAAGTCTCCACTATCCACTAAAGTTAAAGTAATATCAGCAGTTACAATAGCTCCATCTAATACTGAATGATAAGTACTCATATAACCTCTTTCAAAAGCTTCTTGGTCAAAATAACCACAATCTCTGCTCTCTCTTCCAACTCTTATTGCAGTTATATTTTTGTTGGTCGCTGGCTCTCTTAAATCTGTTGGAGCTGCAACTTTATATTGTCCTGGAATTATAGAATATAAATTATGTTTGAAAACACTTCTGAATGACCACCTTATAATATTTTCGTCTTCATCTATTTCTCTTCTACCTTCATTTAAAGCATCAAACAAAAATCTTTTAGTAATCAATATACCATCAATTTCCATACCTAAATCAGAAAGTGCTGTTTGTATTAATTGTCCTGCAGAATTTGCTGTATAACCTGTGGCTATAACTGAATCAGAATAAGTTGAATAAGTTGTATCAGTTTCATTTTTAAATCTTATCCTATAATAGGTTCCAATAGTTCCTGTTGCGTGTTCGTAGTAAGTTTCTTCTGAATCTGGTCTAATATCGATT
>CAYPSP010000051.1:0-7690 GCA_964413335.1 uncultured Dehalococcoidales bacterium | reverse complement strand
TTCCAAAGGAAAGCCTATATCTAATGAAGTTGATTTAGAAACTATTGCCAAGCAAACTCCAGGATTTAGTGGTGCAGATTTAGCCAATATTATTAATGAAGGAGCTATCCTGGCCGCTAGAAGAAACCGTAAGGATATTAGTCTAAAAGAGTTGGAGGATGCTACTGATCGGGTATCACTTGGCCCTGAACGTAAAAGTCGAGTGATAAGTAAGAGAGAGAAAGAAATCACCGCTTACCATGAATCAGGACATGCCATTACTGCCAGTATGTTACCCAACGCAGATGCTACTGTTCATAAAATATCTATTATTGCCCGTGGAGGAGCTGGCGGCTGGACGCAACTTCTACCTGCGGAAGACCGAAGTCTTTATCCAAAATCTCAGCTGAATGACCGTATAGCAATAATGTTAGGCGGACGCGCTGCTGAAGAACTCACCTATAATGAAGTTACAACTGGAGCGCAGGATGACCTAGCAAAAGCGACCCAGTTGGCTAGAGGTATGGTTACTGAGTTTGGAATGAGTGACAAAATGGGACCTCGGACATTTGGGAAACACCAAGAGTTAGTTTTCCTTGGCCGAGAGATTAGCGAGCAAAAGGATTTCAGTGATGAAACCGCCAGGGAAATAGATGAAGAGATACTAGATATCATTCAGCGTGCTTACGCAATCAGTAAAAGATTGCTGACTGAGAATAAAGCAAAGCTGAAGCAACTAGCCGAACAGCTTATGATCAGCGAAACTATGAACGAGGCGGAAATATCTAGAATGCTGGGTAACTCGAGCCCTCAATCAGCCGCTAGCTAAAATTCTTTTACTAGTATTAGTATATTTCCTCACAATCCAGTCACTTGGCCAATTTGTGCCGTTTCATCCGCTACGATACTATCATCTAATTTCTTAAACAGGGCATGAGGTTCTTCCAGTTTCTGACCAATAGCTGGAAACTGCAGGCGCCAGCCTACATCTTTTATACTTCCTGAAAATCCAAGAAATGCATGAAGTTTTTCTGAACTGAAAGGCAAGAAAGGATACATCGTCACTCTTAATACTGCCGCTATACATAGGACAGTGTACATTGTCCTAGCTGCAACTTCCTTGTCACTTTTTATTGTTTTCCAGGGGGCTTGAGCATCAAGGTAGCGATTTGCCTCCTGAGCCAAAGACATATTTAGTCTGAGTGCTTCCCTGAAACTACAACGACCTAGTGCACCATTTACATCATTTAAAGTAATCTCAGCTAACTGAAGTAGCTTTTTACTTGGCTCATCAAGTTCACCGGGAGATGGCACTGTTCCGTTATAATTACGATAAGTAAAGGTAAGTGCCCGATGAATCAAGTTTCCATATGTAGCAACTAGTTCATTGTTGTTACTACGAAGGAACTTCTCCCATGAGAAATCACTATCTGCATTCTCTGGCATACTTGAAGTTAAATAATAACGCAGAGGGTCTGCATCATATCGCTGCAGGTAGTCAGGCAACCATACTGCCCAATTGCGACTTGTAGATAATTTACTACCCTCAATGGTTAAGAATTCATTAGCTGGCACATCATAGGGGAGATTCAGGTTTTTATAACCAATTAACATAGCAGGCCATACCAATGTATGAAAAAATGTATTATCTTTGCCAATAAAATAAAAACTTTTAGCATCATTATGCCAATATTTCTGCCACTCATTTTCATTACCATGTAGTTTTGCCCACTCTTTACTGGCTGACAAATAACCGGTAACCGCCTCAAACCACACATAAATACGTTTTCCTTCAAATCCATCCAGTGGAATTTTAATACCCCATTTTATATCACGCGTTATCGCCCTATCCTTTAGACCCTCATTTAAATATTTCCACGTGGAGCTTAATACAGTATTTCTCCAATGTTTTTGTTTGGTTACCCAATCCTCTAATTGCTTTTGCAATGCACTCAGGCGAAGAAAGAAATGTTCTGAGCTTTCGAAACGCGGGGTGCTTGAGCAAATCTTACATCGAATATCTTTAAGTTCTGAAGGATTTATTGGTTTTCCACATCCATCACATTGATCACCCCTGGCATTCGAATATCCGCAATAAGGACATGTACCTTCAATATATCTGTCAGCTAAAAAGCGTTGACATGTTGGACAAAAAGCCTGAAGCATTTTATCTTTATAAATATAACCATTTTGTAAAAGCTCAAGAAACATGTCTTGTGTTACTTGGGCATGATTATCAGTCCCTGTAGTAGTGAACAAATCAAATGATATTCCCAATTCCTGCCAGCACTGTAGGAATTCCTGATGATACCTGGATGCTATCTCCTGCGGCGATTTCAATTCCTGTTCTGCTCGTAAAGTAATAGGAGTTCCATGCTGATCACTACCCGAAACCATCAACACATGATTGCCTTTTAGACGATTATACCGAGCAAAAATATCCGCTGGTAAATAAGCTCCAGCTATATGTCCCAAATGCAATGAGCCATTGGCATAAGGCCAAGCTACAGCTACTAGAATATATTCAGACAACGATACCTCCTAAATTCAATCTACTATCTTAATATCTGAAAGATTAAGACTAGATTACAATATAAATAATTTAAATAATTCTAATTATAGCTGATAATGAATATTCTCTCCACGCTTTTTAACAGAAAACTACAATGAAGACTAACGGTAGTTTCTAAAAGCAATTTAATCTTCGAAAATAACCAATTTCTAATAAATACCCAGTTTGACTCTAAACCATCTTACCTTGTATAGTTTACGACAATTATATCTACCCAAGGGGAATTACATGTCTAAATCAGAATTCAAAGAAATGAAGCGCGCTTATGGTTTTGACGAGGTAGCTATCGTTCCTGGTGATATCACGATTAATCCTAATCAGACAGATATCCATCTAACAATCGGGGAATATAGGTTCGATACACCTATTTTAGCATCTGCAATGGATGCTGTTATAAATCCAGCTATGGCTATAAAAATGGGCAATCTTGGAGGGCTCGCAGTTCTTAACTTGGAAGGGGTGCAAACCAGATATAACAACCCAGATGAAATATTAACGCGGATTACTCAATCTCCCGAATCTAAAATTACTTCTCTCTTACAGGAAGTTTATTCTACCCCAATTAAAGAAGATTTAATCGCTGAAAGAATTAGCACAATTAAAAAAGCTGGTGTCATTTGCGCCGCATCAGTAACTCCGGCAAATACTAAACGCCTGGCACCAATAGCTAAAGAAGCCGGCCTGGATATATTAGTTGTGCAATCCACTGTTACCAGCGCTAAACATATTTCAAATAGTACAAAGGGTCTAGTTCTTCCAGAACTATGCCAGATGCTATCCATCCCAGTAATAGTAGGCAACTGTTGTAGTTATAGTGCCGCTCTGGAATTGATGCGGACTGGAGCTAATTCTATATTGGTTGGAGTAGGACCTGGGGCTGCTTGTACAACCAGAGAGGTACTTGGAGTTGGTGTACCACAAGTAACTGCGACAATTGAATGCGCTGCAGCACGTGATAGCTACATGGCTGAAAGTGGCCGATACGTATCGGTAATCACGGATGGTGGTATTCGAATTGGAAGTGATTTATGTAAAGCTTTCGCTGCCGGAGCTGATGCCGTGATGATTGGGTCACCTCTGGCCCACGCTACAGAAGCGCCAGGCAAAGGATACCATTGGGGAATGGCGCATCCTCATCCAGCTTTGCCCAGAGGAACGCGGATTAAAGTTGGTTCCGTAGCTTCATTAGAACAAATTCTTTTTGGACCTACATCCGTTACCAATGGTTCTCAAAACTTAGTCGGAGCACTGCGTACTTGCATGGGAGTATGCGGGGTCAATAACATCAAAGAAATGCAACATGTTAATATGATTGTTGCTCCTTCTATTAAGACGGAAGGGAAATACTTCCAAGCAACTCAGCTTACTCCCTGATAGTTCTGACAAATAAAACAACTGTTAGCCCTAGCTCTGTGTTATTCTTCGCTATCTTCATCCTCTTCGCTATCTTCATCTTCGTCTTCATATCCAACATGATTAGGGAGTATTACATCTATTTTATTAGTTCGGGGTGCTGGTTTTTTAGGTAGTTTATCAATATTCTGCCGTAATTCAATTAGTGATTCAATCGACCATGTCTTTGAAGAGATAACTCCAGTTATCCCCGCTTCTCGCAGGCAACAGAGTTCAGCATACGTGACTAAAGGAGGCAAGAACATTAGCAAAGGTTTACGCAGTAACCCACGTAAACGCTGACAAATGAGCAAATGATCAATAGTTAGTAACTCTACTTGACTATTATCAATAATCACTCCCTCAATATCAAGCTCATTAACAGCCTTAATAAAATCCATATCAAAAGAAGCATCTATCATAAACAGTTTACCGACTGAGGTCCTTTCTACATTTGTCACAGATACATGCCTATCAAAAACAACGAAATCAAGATCAGCAGTGACTGAATTTGAGTTATTAATTTCATTTAACTGATTAACTATTATCCCTACTGGAGTATCCTTCAGTACTTTAACAAACTGCCCCACTTTTTTAAGGCTAAGTTTTTGGTTAGAAATTAACGCTGCATCTATGGGGATGCCATCAAGAGACTTGACCTCTTTAATATCTGCTGAGAATATACCTGCAATCAATAATAATGGTGAATTATTTGTTTCGCTCGTCACCGAATGAAACCCTATAGGTGTAGCCACAGGCTTGGACATCTTATACAATTTATCAGAAATTCTACTCATTCACTTTCTCCATGGATATCAATTATTATTTTCCTCAGGTCGACTATAGCCAGTAATTTTCGCATACTCATCATCCCTGACTACGTTCAACTATACAGTATAACCTTCCAATTTAAGTATTGTAGCATTCTCCTCTTTTAAACGTGAAATCGGATTTTCTCATCATGATGGTAGCTCTGCTAACGTTGTCGACAGTTTAATAATGAAATAAAGTTAACCTGTTTTTAAAAACAAGCTACATCAATAAACAATTTTTTTACTTTACTAGTTCCTGTAATATTATGCTATTAACGACTGAATGAACTTTGGTTAGCTTAACGTAGATACGATATAAACAAACATGGCCAAGCATTATGTAATTTTAACAATAGGTGTTATCGCGGTATCCTTTGGTGCTATATTTACGCGCTTAGCCGAAGCACCTTTTTTGGTCATTGCTGCTTATCGGTTAACTATAGCCTCTTTGGTTATCAGCCCTATAGCCTGTATTCATTCCAGAAAAGAACTCCGTTCGCTCTCGAGAAATAATATACTTCTTTCTCTTATTGCTGGTTTTTTTCTGGCACTTCATTTTGTCTTCTGGATAGCTTCACTCAGTTATACTACTGTTGCTAGTTCAGTGATATTAGTTACCTCCCATCCCATATTTGTAGCGCTAGCTTCTTATTTTCTTTTTCATGAGAAACTCAGAAAAAATACTATCCTGGGCATTGGAATATGCCTCACTGGTGCTGTTTTCATCGGCTATAGCGATTTTCAGATTGGATTAAAAGCGTTTGCGGGAGATTCACTCGCTCTCATGGGGGCACTGGCTATCGCCGCTTATTTCCTTATTGGACGGAAACTCAGATCAAATACTGGTATTTTAAATTATACATTTCTAGTATATGGCTCAGCAGCTCTTTATTTACTAGCCGCAACACTAATTTCAGGTTATAGTCTCATAGGGTATTCAACGAGCACTTATATCATGCTTATGCTATTAGCTCTAGTACCACAACTTCTAGGTCATTCGTCACTTAATTGGTCTCTCCGTTTTATGCCGGCTACCATGGTTGCCATAGCAATTCTTGGGGAACCTGTGGGAGCAACAATTCTGGCTGTATTATTACTTGATGAAATCCCCACTCTTATGCAGTTAGTAGGAGGAATATTCATATTAACTGGAATCTTTGCAGCCTTCGGGAAAAATAATATAGAGATTAAACAACGCTAGCCATTTATGTTGTATCTGGTATCATTTTAACAACTAGTAATCTAAACTGCCCGAGGTTATCCCTCTAAGGCACTTAATAAATCAGCATAGCTTGTCATTTTTTCCACCCTGCTTACAAAGCAATTGAGAGTAGGACTCTCTGCCCTGAGTTGCTGTAAATCGTGATAGATTGGGCTGACAGCAGAAGGAGATTCGCCATATATGCCATGGAAAGCAAAGTAAGCTTGGTTTAGTTTACGTATATAATAACCATTTGTAATAAAAAATTCCCTTCGCTTTTCCATATAGCGCTCAGCCTCAATAATCCTCCCCTGCGATAAATAGTAATCCGCTACTTTACGAGTTTCACTCATTTCATCATAAAAATCGAACCCCTGAGAATCATTAGTAAGCAACTTGTCTTTCTCCACTTTGTAATATCGTTTTAATACCTCAGCACCAATTTCCCGACTAACCATGCCCGCAAACGTTTCATTCAACACTATTAATTCAGGATCCTGTCTAAGACCAACTGAATCAAGAAAATATCGAAAACCCAATGGCTTGAACGCCAGATATTGATGGAACCACTCTTCAGCGGCGATATTTAATGTATTTGCATTTGCCAAAGAGAGATTATCGTTAACTACTGGGGGACAAACAGCCCCAAAGCCACCAAGTTCGACTACCAGTGAGGATGCCCCCAAACTATCTACCTTTGCCTCTATCCTCTCCATTTCTTTCACGTCAAGATTTTGGTTTAAGAGCAATCTGTCAGCATATGCAATCCTATCCCTCGGTGATATCACTAGAAGTTTCGGTGGTTTCCCAATCTCAATGAGGACCGGGGGAAAGCCCCCTATCCCATTATCTCTAAACACAGTCCTCATTTCATTACTAATCTTTACCGCTGGTTTTTCTTCTGCATTAACACTGAGTAAAGCATCCGGTAAAGAAGATAACGCCTGTAATTCCCATGATACATAGTCAAAGGCATAAGGCCTTGTTATTCTACTTATCTGATAATGAATGCCTCTTGCATAAGGTATACTTATAGTAAAGAGCAAAACGACGCCAACAAGCATGAGTATACTACCAAGAGTAATCATCCAAAAACGTGACAGGTTCTTCATTTTTACTGGTTTGTGATAGGTTTATAGTGAAGTTGAAACATACACTATAAAATACTAACTTCCTCTATCATTATACCAATGAAGCCTATTGCTATTAAACGAGTATAACTGATTTATCCAAAGCCTATGCTGTTCTCTATCAGATAATTATTAAGAAATTAGCAGGCACTCTAATGTCTGCCTGACATAGAAGACAAATTTAATAATAAATGGTATGACAATACTTCTGTCCCCTTGATACTCAAATCAAAATGGCTTAATAAAACAACACGTTATAAAACAGCCACTGTCACTATAGTAACCGTCCAGAATATCTTGCTATTTATAAAAGCTATTTCTCTTTGCTATCACCTGATTCATTCTTTTTTATTGTCAAAGGCACAATAAAAAATATACAGGCAACAAAAAAAACAATACTACCAATTAAATAAAAGGTATCACCACTTTTAATACTTGCGGTAATAAAAAAGCAGGCACACACCAAGAATAAACCCCATCCCCAAAGATGATATTTTCTTTCCCTGTTTTCAGAATTATTTAACATGAACTTAGCCTTTCCTAATATTTCCCATAAGTGATAACTATTATGAGGATGAGGACGGCAACCGGTTTTATGGCGATG
>CAYPSP010000050.1:0-7769 GCA_964413335.1 uncultured Dehalococcoidales bacterium | reverse complement strand
CTTTGCGATGGCATAACTGGAGAACATTTCGACCAGCCAGTAACTGTAGGGAACGTGTATATTATGAAACTGATACATCTTGTTGAGGACAAAGTACATGCTCGGTCAACTGGTCCATATTCACTTATTACCCAACAGCCCTTGGGGGGAAAAGCCCAGTTTGGAGGACAACGCTTCGGAGAAATGGAAGTGTGGGCATTAGAAGGCTATGGTGCTGCTTACACCCTTCAAGAAATGCTTACTGTAAAGTCGGATGATGTAGTAGGTCGTTCCAAGGCCTATGAGGCTATTCTTAAAGGTGAAGATATTCATCAGGTTGGTGTTCCAGAGGCGTGCAAGGTTTTATTTATGGAATTACGTAGTTTGGGGTTTGCAATAGAGTTACTTAACGAAGATGAAAAAACAGTGAAGCTATTTTCAGATGTTAGAGCAAAAATTGAAACCAGGTTTTAAAGCGGGGTGATTATAAGATATGACACAATTTGAAGATGTAGATGCTATCAGGCTAAATATAGCCTCGCCGGGTCAAATAAAAGATTGGTCTCACGGCGAAGTGACCAAGGCAGAGACAATAAATTACCGTACTTTAAAACCAGAGAGAGATGGCCTGTTTTGTGAGAGGATTTTTGGTCCTGTCAAAGACTATGAGTGCCATTGCGGTAAATATAAGAAATTGCGTTATGAAGGTGTTATTTGTGATAAGTGTGGGGTTGAAGTAACACGTTCTAGTGTGCGCCGAGAGCGAATGGGGCATATAGAATTAGCTGCTCCTGTTACACATGTTTGGTTTGTAAAACTGGTTCCCAGTCGTCTAGGTCTTTTCCTTGGTATATCACCAAGGAAATTGGAAACAGTCATCTATTTTGCTCAATATATAGTTATTTCAGTTGATAAAGATGCACAACTGGAAATAATTAAACGGCTTGAAAAGGAAACTGCACAGAAAATTACTGAAGAAGAAGAGAAACTTGAAAAAGAGATCACTGACTGGCAGGATCAGCCTGATGTTGATGAGGAAGAGAGGGTTACAAAGGTAAATCAGTTACGAGCGGGATTAGTAGAGAAGAAAGTGGAGTTTGATACAGAGCTTAAGGGCAGAATAGCGAAAGTAAATGAGCTTCAACCGTTGAAATTGTTAAGGGAAGAGGAATATCAAGAACTCAAGAGTGAATATGGTGATGTATTCAAGGCGGGTATGGCAGCTGAAGCCGTATTGGAGATATTACAAGATATTGATATAAATGAGTTGCATGAAAAACTTATGAAAGAGATAAGTAACTCATCTGTCCAACAGGCTTTAAAGATAAGCAAGAGGTTACAATTAGTTAGGGCACTGAGAGATAGTGGAAGTAGACCGGAATGGATGATTTTGACCGTGCTACCAGTATTGCCACCAGCCCTTCGTCCTGTGGTTCAACTGGATGGTGGCCGTTTTGTTATCAGTGACCTTAATGATCTCTATCGTCGTGTTATCAATCGCAATAATCGACTTCGTCGTCTTATGGGATTGGGTGCTCCAGAGCCTATAATTCGTAATGAGAAACGAATGTTACAAGAAGCCGTTGATGCTCTTATTGATAATGGGCGGAGAGGTCGCGCAGTAACAATTGGTAATAAACATGTTCTGAAATCTCTTTCGGCAATGCTAGGTGGAAAGCAAGGGCGATTCAGGCAGAATCTTCTTGGTAAAAGAGTTGATTATAGTGGACGTTCAGTCATTGTTGTTGGGCCTCAACTCAAGCTTCATCAGTGTGGTTTACCACGGCACGTAGCCTTGGAGTTGTTTAAACCTTTTGTAATGAGGAGACTAATGGAAGGTGGGTATGCCAGCAATGTGAAGATCGCACGACGCCAGGTGGAGAGAGTTAGTCCAGAAGTATGGAGTTTACTTAGTGAGGTGGTAAAAGAGCGTCCTGTATTACTTAACCGCGCTCCCACGTTACACCGCCTGAGTATCCAGGCTTTTGAGCCTGTTTTAATTGATGGAGCTGCTTTCCAGCTTCATCCCTTAGTTTGCTCAGCTTTTAATGCTGATTTTGATGGTGATCAAATGGCAGTCCATGTGCCGTTATCGAAGGCTGCAGTTAAGGAAGCTAGAAAATATATGCTTAGCATAAATAATCTACTGTTGCCGAGTAATGGAGAGCCAGTGACGGTGCCAAGCCTTGATATGGTTCTTGGTTGTTACTATCTTACTATGATAAAACCTAATGCCAAAGGCCAGGATATGAAATTTGGTAGCTTTAATGAGGCTAAATTAGCTTATGAGTTGGGTGTAATTGACCTTGGTGCAGAGATTGAGGTTCGTGATACTGATGCTGCAGGCAATCGGAGAAAAACTACCGTGGGGAGGATTATATTTAACGACGTTTTGCCTTTGGAGCTACGCTTCTATAATGAATTAGTGGATAAAACTGCTATGAGGTCACTGGTGTCTGATTGTATTGATATATTAGGCAATATTGGTACTGCCACTGTTCTGGATAATCTGAAGCAGTTGGGTTTCACCTATGCCACGAAGTCAGGGATTTCTATGTCCATAAACGATATCGAAGAACCACCGGGGAAAGCTGAAATTCTGAAGCAGACTGATAAGAAAATTGGAGTTATCGAAGACCAATATGATCATGGTTCCATTACTGAGGAGGAACGTTATGAGAATGTCGTTGAGACATGGCTGAATACTACGGATAAAATCGCCGAGAATATAAAACTATCTCTGGACCGTTATGGAGGAATCTCTATGATGGCTAACTCAGGGGCTAGGGGTAATATTTCCCAGCTTACACAGATGGTTGGTATGCGTGGGTTGATGACTAATCCTTCTGGAAAGATTATAGATTTTCCTATAAGATCGAGTTTCCGTGATGGACTTTCTCCGATGGAATATTTTATTTCAACTCATGGTGCTCGTAAGGGATTGGCCGATACTGCTTTGAGGACATCGGAAAGTGGCTATCTTACCAGGCGTCTTGTAGATGTAGCTCAGGATGTTATGATCACGGAAGAAGATTGTGGGACTAATAATGGTATCTGGATATCTAGAGATGATGAAGCAAGTTACTTGCCACCATTTAAGGATAGAATTAATGGTTATTTAGTAGCCGCTGATATCGTTGCTCCAGATACTGGTGAGATTCTCGTTTCAAGAAATGAAGAATTAGATGGGGAAAGAATTAAACTTATTGTTGATGCAGGCATAACTCGTGTTTGTATAAGGTCTCCTTTAACATGCCAGACTCGATATGGCATTTGTCAGTACTGTTACGGCAGAGAATTCTCAAGTAGGAAAATAGCAAAACTGAGAGCCGCAGTTGGTATTATTGCTGCTCAAAGTATTGGTGAACCAGGTACTCAGCTTACCTTGCGGACTTTTCATACCGGTGGTGTAGTTGGTACTGATATCACGACGGGGCTTCCCCGTGTAGCTGAACTTCTAGAGGCTAGAATGCCAAAAGGAAAAGCGGTTATTTCTGAGATTGGGGGTATCGTTACAATTGATGAGGTAGAAGAAGGTACCGTAGTAAGGGTTACAAGCTCGGAAACATTTAAAGAAGAGTACGCGTTGCCGACAGGAATAGAAGTGGTAGTAAAAGAAGGACAAGTGGTTGATGTTGGTACTGTTCTGTTTCACCCTGTATCCACTGATGAAAAGACTGAGAAACAACTTTCGGTAATAGATGATACTACTGTGTTAGCCAGAGTTACTGGAGAAGTTTCGTTCGGAGAGGGTAGCCTTTTTATTGAATACAAGGAAATAGACGAAAGGGAGTATTATGTTCCACAAGGCATACATCTGATTGTTGAATCAGGTGCTGTGATAGAAGCAGGGCAGAAAATCACTGAAGGGATTATTGCTCCACAGGACATATTACAGATTGAGGGGAAGACTGCGGTACAGACATATTTGGTTGATGAGGTACAGAGAGTATACCGTGCACAGGGAGTCAGTATTCACGACAAGCATATCGCTGTAATCGTTCGTCAGATGTTACGAAAAGTGGCTATTATAGGCTCGGGGGATACGAAGCTTCTGCCTGGAGAACTGATTGACCGGTTTAGTTATGAAGACATAAATGCTGGAGTAATAGCTGAGGGAGGAGATCCGGCGAGTGCTCATGCGATTCTTCAAGGAATAAGCAGGGCAAGCTTAAGCAAGGATAGCTGGTTAGCCTCTGCTTCATTTCAAGAGACTGGTCGTGTGCTTGTAGATGCAGCAACAAAAGGGAAGACGACCAAGCTTCTCGGGCTTAAAGAAAATGTTATCCTTGGCAAACTTATTCCTACTCAAGTTCTGACAGATGAGGATTTAGCCGAAACAGGGCTGTTATCCCGGCGACTGGAAAACGAAGAGATTGAAGCGATGTCTTTACTGTCAGCTGAAAAAGGGAACTTTATTTCTGTAGAGGAGGGATGATATGTTGGGAGGTGTGGAAATGCCTTCTACTCCAGAATCGTTGCCTCAGAAACGTGTGGTATCAGGTAAAAGTACTGCTGGTGATATCCCTGTTGACTTGAACCTTCGCCCCAAACATCTTAGTGAGTTTATAGGGCAGGAAAAACTCAAGGAAAATTTAAAGATAGCCATTATGGCTAGCCAAAAAAGAGGGGAGACATTAGACCACGTGTTACTCTATGGACCTCCTGGTTTGGGTAAAACAACACTGGCAAGCATTATTGCTACTGAGATGGGGGTGAGTATTAAAGTTAGCTCAGGGCCAGCAATTGAGCGTCCAGGAGATTTAGCAGCACTTCTTTCAAATTTGCACAAAGGGGATGTCCTTTTTATTGATGAAGTTCATCGATTAAGTCACACAGTAGAGGAAAAACTTTATCCCGCTATGGAGGATTTCATTTTTGATATTTTCCTGGGAAAAGGGCCAGCAGCTAGAAGCCTGCAGTTAAGTTTGCCGCTTTTTACCTTAATTGGAGCAACTACGCGCTTTGCATTGATTAGTCCTCCACTTCGAGATAGGTTTGGGGCAACTTACCATCTTGATTTTTATGATGAGCAAGCCATATTAACGATTTTAGAGCGAACATCAATCATACTTAAAGTGGAGGCTGATACTAAAGGGCTTATGCAGGTTGCCAGACGCGCTCGGGGTACTCCAAGGGTGGCTAATCGTCTATTAAAAAGACTGCGAGATTATGCACAGATTAAAGCTGAAGGGGTAATTACTGAGGAGATTGCTATAGAGGGACTCTCGATGCTTGAAGTTGACTCTGTTGGATTGGATGAGGTTGATCACCGGGTACTCCATGCCATAATAAATAAATTCGATGGTGGGCCAGTGGGGCTAGAAACTCTTGCCGCTTCTATCAGTGAGGATTCTGATACTATTATGGATGTGTATGAACCATATCTTCTTCAATTAGGATTTATAGAGCGTAGTCCACGTGGTAGGATGGCTACCAGACTTGCTTATGAACATCTAGGGCTACCATATAAAGGTGGAATTCGACTACAATCAAATTTGTGGAATTAAGAACAGAATTAGCTCCCATAATTTATTATCTGTGATATGTGTACCTTATTTTATGGACTAAGGTCTGCTAAGCAACGACTAAAGATAAGGTTGTAAAACCGCAAATAGTACACTAGTGAAGATTATTTTAGTTATTTGATTAAATAGGATATAGGAATACAGAATATAATAATCAAAGAATCAGAAGTCGGTTCCCCTCCTATTTGTTTTCAATCTGATAGGTGGGGTCTTATGTATATAGGTATGATTGAAGAGAAAAACAATAGTGTATAAGCTTATCGATACTCATGCTCATCTTGATGAACTGAAGAATTTGGAATTGGTTTTGGATGAAGCACGAGAGAGTGGAGTTATTGCTATTGTGGCTGTTGGTTCGGATTACGAATCTAATATCAGGGTATTGGAACTATCCGAAAAATATCCTTTCTTGGTGTACCCTGCCTTAGGTTTGTATCCTTGGCAACTTGCCAAACTTAGTCTTTTAGAAGTTAAAAATATAGAACAGCTTATCGAGCAGAATATAAAGAAAGCAGTTGCTATTGGAGAAATAGGCTTAGATTATCATAAACAATTAGTAAAAGTTGTATCAAAAGAATTACAGAAAAAAGTATTTAGGCGGCTCCTCGAAATAGCAAAGCAATATGATAAACCGGTAATAATACATAGCAGGTATGCTTGGAAGGATGCATACTTGTTGACTAGAGAGGCAAACATAGATAAAGCTGTGTTTCACTGGTTTACTGGACCATCCAGCGTAGTTGATAGTATTATTTCTACTGGTTATTATATTTCTGCGACACCTGCTACTGCTTATCATGAGGAACACCAGAGGGCGGTAAAAGCAGTGCCACTTGATCACTTACTTCTCGAGACGGATAGTCCAGTTACTTATGGAAGGGAAGCACGATACAGCGCTAAACCAGTTGATGTAGTGAGGAGCTTGAGAGCGGTGGCACAGTTACAGGGAGTCAAACAAGCAACAATTGCTGAAGAGACTACTCGAAATGCTATAGCCCTTTTCTCTTTGCAAAAATAATAGATTATGGAGGTAAAAGGAAATAAATGCCATTAAGTATAGAAGGGGAAGATAATTTTAAAAAAGATGTATTAGAAGCAGAGGTCCCTGTTCTGGTAGACTTCTGGGCGGTGTGGTGTGGACCCTGTATTGCAGTTGAGCCTGTTCTGTTGGAATTGGAGAAGGAGTATGATGGCAGAATGAAATTGGCTAAAGTTAATGTAGACGATAATAATATCCTGGCTGCGCAATATGGCATTGCTGCAATTCCTACCATGCTTATATTTAAGGGAGGAAAAGCTGTAAAGCAATTAGTGGGTTTAAAATCTAAGAAAGCCATGAAAGCAGCGCTAGATGAATTAATAGAGGATTGAAATTCCACTAATTGTGTTGACCAAGTGTTCTTTGGCTTCTCTGGAGCGAAGCAGAAATAGTGACTAATTTATGTCTCTGTTATAACAATTGCCCTGTTCGAGCTATTATTATCATGGGGAGTTGTTTTATTAAGAGTACTGCTATTGTTGAGTGTGATATAAATCCTTCTGTACCAGGTACTTTGCTGATAGCGGCAACAAAGGCTATACATAGTGCCAAGCCTATTCCTGCTCCCAGTAAAAAACCAATTACCCTGTCTAGCCAACCTAGCATCGCAGCAAAGATTAGTTTTGTTATTAATTGACTGATAATAGTAGAAAAAATTAGTAAAGATATAACGATTATGGCATAAGCAGCTATGCTTGACCAGATAGATCCTTCTGGTGACAAGAAAAGGGCGAGTGATTCATGCCAATATCCTGCTAGGACTATGCCTCCAATCAAACCCGCTATCCCGAATATGGCTCTGGTTGCTCCTTTAAATAACCCAAACATTCCAAGGGAAAGGATAACTACTATTATTGCTATATCCAGCCAATTCATATCTATATTGTCCTTGATTTACAGCAAGAGGTCAATCTTATTTTTCTGGAAATTCAAATATAACCTGTATAAGACCTATAATAATAAGGGGTTGAAACGGAAACACCCTTAAAAGAGGCCTTCGGTTATATATTTTAATGAAGTTTTCAAATAGTACCAAAACGACGCTGTCGGTGTTTGTATTCAAGGAGGGCTTTTTCAATCTCTTTTTGGTTAAAGTCAGGCCATAATACCGGGGTGAAATATAGTTCACTGTAAGAAGCTTGCCATAAGAGGAAGTTGCTTAGCCTGCTTTCGCCGCCGGTGCGAATAATAAGTTCAGGATTGGGAAGTCCAGAGGTATATAG